>DASQZL010000059.1:0-5909 GCA_035638715.1 Balneolaceae bacterium | reverse complement strand
TAACCGGTATAAGATAAAACTATTCTAAAGAGAAATAAGAAGCTTTACATTTTAAGCTTCATTCAACTGCCCGGTTTTGATTTTAATTTGGGTATTTATGAATTTCTGCGTACCATCTTTGCGTAGTATCAGATAAATGATTTGCAGGCTGCTTTTGGCATTATTTTTAAAACTGATTGTAAAAATTACCGCTAATAAATAGTTGAAATTGCCCGTTAAACTAAATAGAGGCTGAAATAATGTTTTCTATCAAAAACTTAATACATTATTTTTTTCGAATACTTTTTACTAAAATATTTGCTTTCCTATATAAAAAACTACCTGAATATTAATAGTTTTTCGCTGCAAATAATTTAATAATCAATATTATTTACATGGTGCGTGCACTTAAAAAAAAGGAAATAACGCTTTTATTAAATTTTTTTGTTGCATTATTTTTATTCATTCCAACAGTATTATTTGCTCAAAATTTTAATGAGGGACTAACCTATTACCAGCAAAAGAATTATAAAAAAGCCTTATCAGTATTTAAGAATATTCACGACCCTGAGGGGTATCTTTTTGCTGGCAAAAGCTATTACGCACTTGGCCAGTATAATCAGGCCGACTCGAGTCTCCAGCACGTTACTTCCGATGCCGCATCGCAGGTATATAATGAAGCGTTGTACACCTCCGCCCTTGTTGATTTTCAGCAAAAAAAGTTTGGCCATTCACTTAATACCCTTTTAGAAGTTTCGAATGCGTCCTCAAGAAACAATCTGACTTCAGGCGCCAAAAATTTATACACCCAGATACTCAATTATCTTACTGCCGACCAACGTGAAAAAATATTCAGCGAAAATGTGGCTGATCAGGTAAAATTCGAACTTTTGAAAACGGGATTGGGAAAAGTAAGCTATTCTGACGCGCAAAATCTGTACAACTCCTTTACGCGCAACATACGAGACCCTCAATGGCTGCAGAAGGCCAAACAATTTCAGGCTTCTATTGGCAGCTCAAAAGCGTATCAGCAAAAGTACGGAAACACTGCCGGTAAACTTAAACCTCCAAAAGGAACAGTATATAACATTGGAGTTGCGCTTCCGCGTTATAAGCCAAACGAACAGGGATATGGTGTCGTAAAAGGGCTATATTTTGGAGCCTTGTTGGCGGCTAAAGAGTATAACAACAAAAATAGGCGCGCCAGAGCATACCTGCATTTTATAAATACCGGAACCTCAACGGATAGCGCCCGGGCCGTTGTAAGATCCTTCGCCAAACAGGGATACGGAGATGTCATTATCGGGCCACTATATTCACGACAGGCCGGAGCAATGATTTCACCGGCTTCCCAATACCGGATACCTGTAATCGCTCCACTCGCAAACGCAGATATCGGATCTCAAAATTCATTCTTGTTTCAAGCCAATCCAACCAGTGCCATTCAAGGAAAAATAATGGCTAAATATGCCATACAAGAGCTTGAGCTTAATAACTTTACAGTCATCGCCGATAAAAATTCCACGGGAGCTATCTCCGCAAAAGCGTTTATCAAAGAAGCCAAACAGCTCAATGCAAAAATTGCATATAATTTTATTAAGAATTTGCAGACCAAATACCAATTTTCAAAATACACTCGGTATTTTAGCGCCTCATCCAAACCAATTAAAGTTGTTTATGCCCCATTAAACAATCCCAATGCAATGACTCTTATCGATCTCTTACTCCGTAAGGCACGATCGGTTAATCGTAAAATAACCATACTCGGATCTCAGGAATGGGGCAATCATAAATTTAAGCCATCCGAGAATAAGAATTTGGATATTTATTTTTCAGAGAGCACTCACCAGAATCAGGGAAAAAATTTGAAACAGTTCAAAAATAAATATCGCCAGCAATTTAAACGTGCAGGTAATGAATATGCTATTATCGGTTATGATGTGACCCGGTTTATTTTGAAAACCCTGAAGAAAGTGGGCAATCCCCAATTATTGCGGTCGGCCATCCCGCAGCAACCAATGTACCACGGATTGGCCCGAAACATTGATTTTGACGGGGGAAATGTCAATAAAGCAGTTAAAATTATGCACATTGACTCTACAGGTCACATTCAGCTTCAGCGCTGATTGGTCGTCTGGCCGGTTGTAGAATCGGCAGCCGCATTCCGCTGGCTGCGTAGATAATTTCGCCACTTTTTGCTTTGCTGTCGATGTTTGGCGTATGTTTTTGAAAAACTGTGATAGCCGTTCGGTCGGGCAACCATGTATAAATAATTATTATTCGCCGGAAACAACGCCGCCTTTATTGAGCTTAAACTCGGATTATTGATCGGTCCCGGAGGTAATCCTTTATGTTTGTAGGTATTATAGGGACTGTCGACGTTATAATCCTTAAAATGAAGTCTTCGCCTTTTTTTAAGCGCATAAAGAACAGTAGGATCAGCCTGTAGATACATATTTTTCTTTAAACGATTCCAGTACAGACCACTGATAACGGGTTTTTCATCATTATGTGCAGCTTCCCCTTCGATAATTGAGGCCAGCGTAATTATCCCCTTTTGTGATAGCTTGAGGCTGTCGAAACGGGCATGATAGGGCTGAATAACTTTTTGATTAAATTCATTAAAAATATGTTTTAAAACGATTTTGGGAGGTGACGTCCAATAAAATTTATAGGTTTCCGGGAACAGATGTCCCAGGGCCGATTTTCGGGTGAGATGCTCTTTAGCTAAAAAAGAACTGTCCCGCAATGCCTGCATAACCGCTGCAGAATCGAAACGCATTTTCTGGGCCAAAGAGGCCGCAATGGAAGGTTCACGCTTACCGGGGACAATGGTAACTGTAACCGGATCCTGGTTGCCCTTGGCCAGTTTGGAGAGCAATGATTCATAGGTAAAATTATGGTTAATTTTATAATGCCCCGGTTGGAAGGTATGCCAGCCCAGTAAATTTGCCGCCCATCTTAATTCCTTTTTATTGCTTGCAATATGCAGAGAATCAACCAGGATATAACTTAAACGCGGTAAATGTACTCTATTCCTGAGATACAGGTCAGTTGCTTGCTGCGGATGAATGGCAGACGTATCTTTCAGTCGCATCAATCGTGATCCGCCCACAACAGCCGCTGACGCAAGAAAAAGGAGAACAAGTCCTGTTTTTTTCATTCCGCCACCCAATACCGATTGTTACATCTTCATTTTTTGCCGTGCCGACTCCCTAATCAAATTAAAAGATGAAGACGCCCGTCTTACGGTGATGTAAACACGGGAATTTATATAAATTTTATTTATCGACGCTGCGCGAGACTTAATAAACGAAGAATTTCAATGTAGAGCCAAACCAGTGTCACGATAAGTCCAAAAGCGGTATACCATTCAAAATATTGGGGAGCACCAGCTGCGGCGCCTTTTTCTATTAGATCGAAATCAAGCACCAGATTCAGTGCGGCTATTCCAACAATAATCAAACTAAAACCAATGCCCCAAACGCCAGTGCCGTAAACAAGACTTAAATTTATACCGAAAAGACGCAGTATAAAACCTGCAAGAAAGACGAGAAATATACCTCCGGTAGCGGCCGCCACTCCCATTCTGAATTTGTGTGTAACTTCAATCATGCCAGAGCGGTATATTAAAAACATGGCGCCAAAGATACCCAGCGTCAGCGATACAGCGTTAAAAATGATGCCCTGGTACTGATGTGAAAACGCCAGCGATATTGCTCCGAGAAAGAGTCCTTCGCAGAGCGCATAAATAGGCGCTGTGACCGGCGACCATTCCCTTTTAAATACCGTAACCATTGCCACGATAAAACCGCCAAAAGCCCCGATTCCTATAAAAGCACCCGACGGGTTAAACCAGCTGATGGTAGCCCCGCACAGAAGCAATAAAAATAGGATTCCAATTTTATTTACCGTGCCGGTGACGGTCATCTGTTCACCGCGGGTGATCGCACGACCCTGTTGCGTAAAAACTTCTTCACTTAATGTTGGATTTCCTGATCTGAACATGGAATTAATTCGTTATTGGTTTTTGAGTTTCGTTATATAATATTCGTTCGTTGTACTTATGTTACCACTTGCAGAAAAATAAACGGATAAATTACTGAATTCGTCTTTATTTTTTTCATTAAATTTTTGGAAGTTATAATTTAACATTCGACATTAAAAATTTATTTCTTAAAGCATTAAACCTGTATCACCCCGGTTTTAAACTCTTCAATATCCGGATTATGGTTGGCATCTGCAATGGCTTTTGAAATACGCTCCCGTGTTTCAATCGGGTTGATGATAGCATCTACCCACAACCGGGCAGCGGCATAACGTACGTCCATCTGCTTTTCATAACGGTTTCTGATCTCCTGCTGAATTTGCTGCTCTTCCTCTTCTGTGATTTCTTTTCCCCGTTTTTCGAGACTGGAAACGCGAATCTGTGTTAAAACATCAGCAGCCTGGGCTCCCCCCATGACCGCGATATTAGCGGAAGGCCAAGCGTACATAAAACGCGGATCGTAGGCGCGCCCGCACATGGCATAGTTGCCGGCCCCGTAGCTATTTCCCACTACAATTGTAATTTTGGGAACCGTTGAATTGGCTACGGCATTGACCATCTTGGCTCCATCTTTGATGATGCCGCCGTGCTCGCTCCGTTTACCAATCATGAACCCGGTAACATCCTGAAAAAAGACAATCGGGATTTTTTTCTGGTTGCAATTCATCACAAACCGGGCGGCTTTGTCGGCGCTGTCCGAATAGATAACCCCACCCACCTGCATTTCGCCTTGTTTAGTCTTGGTGATTTTTCGTTGATTGGCCACAATACCGACGCTCCATCCGTCAATGCGGGCGAAGCCGGTGATAAGCGTTTGTCCATAGCCGTCCTTGAATTCTGTGAATGAATTCTCATCATAAATACATTCCAGAATTTCGTACATGTCGTACGCCTTGGTGCGGTCGTCAGGCAAAATGTCCAGCAGGTCCACGGTATCGCGAGCCGGTTGCCTGGGTTCTTTCCGGTTGAAACCAGCCTTATCGAAGGGACCCAATTTATCAACCAAATCACGAATCGTTTGAAGGCACTCCTCGTCATCCTCCATTTTATAGTCTGTAACCCCGCTTATTTCTGTATGTGTTGTAGCGCCACCCAGTGTTTCGTTATCCACCTCCTCGCCGATGGCGGCTTTCACCAGGTAACTTCCGGCTAAAAAAACGCTGCCCGTACCATCAACAATAAGTGCTTCATCACTCATGATAGGTAAATAGGCCCCGCCGGCTACACAGCTACCCATAATTGCCGCTATCTGGGGGATTCCCTTTGCGCTCATAACAGCATTGTTTCTGAAGATACGGCCAAAATGGTCCTTATCCGGAAAAATTTGGTCCTGCATCGGCAAATACACACCGGCTGAATCAACCAGGTAAATAATGGGCAAATGATTTTCGAGGGCTATTTCCTGGGCCCGCAGATTCTTTTTTGCGGTGATAGGAAACCAGGCCCCGGCTTTAACGGTGGCATCGTTGGCTACAATCACACATGAACGTCCGGAAACATCGCCGATGCCTATAATCACACCGCCGGAGGGGCAACCTCCTTCATCTTCGTACATCTCATAACCCGCCCAAAGTCCTATTTCATAAAACCGGCTGTCTTCATCGACAAGCTGATCTATGCGCTCACGAGCCGTCAATTTACCTTTGTCATGGTGTTTTTTGATCCGCTTTTCTCCCCCACCCTTTTTAATTTTTTCTTCAATAATATTTAGTTTCTTTATAAATGATTTTAAATCTGCGGGCGACTCTTCGGTATTTCTCGATGAACTCATAAAAGAGGAATGATATAATTGTAAATAATAGTTTTAATACTATAACGTTTTAAAATAATGAATTTAAGGAATTCTTAAAGATTTTTATCGCAACATCAGTGGGAAAAAAGA
>DASQZL010000058.1:0-6516 GCA_035638715.1 Balneolaceae bacterium | reverse complement strand
GCGGCACAATGACTTCTCAACGGCTGATACACAACTGGCACAGTGCATGCCATTGACGCGAAGCGTTTTTTTTGTTAATTCTTTCGTTTCCATAATCTGTGTGATAAATTGTTAAAATTTAGATACCGGATGTTAGATACGAAATATTTGGTTCCGGATACCCGCTACCAGTTTCGGTATCAAGCACCCGGCCTCAAATTCCAGATCCTAATTCTTCATTTTTAATTCCTAATTTTTAATTCCATTAAATTCATATCCGGCGTCTTCAACCGCTTGCTTAAAATCTTCGGTTGATACAGCTCCAGCGTCATAAACGACTGAAGCGGATTCCTTATCAAGATCGACTTCCGCTTTCTGCACGCCCTTAATGCCAGCGAGCGCTTTTTGAACCGTTTCGGCGCAACCGCTGCATGCCATATCACCGATTGATAATGTTGTCTGATCTGTTGCTTGTGTTTTTGAGCTCATGATATCTTTGTTTTTAACTTCTTATTTAATGTTCAATTCAAAGATAGCTCAACAGATTCGGAAAGCTGTTATAAAATTCTTGATGATTGTTACGAAATTTTGATCGAAGGGCTGGATGAAACGACGAGAGGAAGTCACATTAACTCGAAATATCTCTTTTCGGGGGTAAAGAATTATTCCTCAATTTGATCCAATGATTGCCGAAACGAATCGCTTGCTTTTTTGTAGTCGGTAACCGACATGCCCGTAATTTGCTTAAACTGGTTTGAAAGATAGGCGACACTGCTGTAATTAAGTTGATAGGCAATTTCACTGAGCGTCATCTCTCCATACGATAATAATTCTTTTACACGCTCAATCTTCAAACGAATCATATATTTTTCAAGGGTGATGCCTTCACTTTTTGAAAAGGCCGCACTCAGCGACGAATAACTCTGATGAAGTTTTTTTGAAATATAATTGGATAGTTTGGGTGATTCCTCCGAGGCTTCCAGATCCTGGATATATTCAATCAGTACCGTCTTTATTTTTTCAACAAGTTGCTGGTTTTTGCCTCGTATCAACTCAAACCCAAATTCTTGTAAACGCTGATTGATTTTGTCTTTAGATATATTTTTGTCCGTCTCTACTACCGCCTGTCCCAACTCAACATCCAAAACATTGAAACCCAACTCTTCGAGGGTATCGCGTACGACCATAATACAACGGGGGCAGACCATATTTCTAATCAGCAACTGTTGTTTTTCTTTCACGGAGCTACTTTTTTGAAATTTTTAGCGGTTATATGAAATTTTATATTTATAAAACAGCTGTAAAATATTTTGCATATATATGCAAAATTAATCATGGCATATTATAATGTAAGTTCGGCAGAAGCCATTGACAAATGGTGATTTAAGTTACTGATCCACAGAGTTATACGAAAGAGGTGAAAAGTTACGCAGTCTGTGCCCCTCCGTCGAAACTTTGGGTAATAGTAAATAGAACTCATTTTATTATTTTTTCTTTATATCCGGTGTTCTTAAAATTTTTACAAGCTAAGATTTAATATAAGCAGATTAACAATGAATTTGCATTAAGCAGCAATATTGTTTTATAAAACAAAATAGAATAGTCATGAAACGTTCAAATTTTATTCAAATAATCGGCTTAGGTACTCTTGCTGCTGCTTATGGTGCTTCGGGGAAAAAACATCCCCAAGAGGATAGCGGGCATCCGGACAAAGCAGCCTCGGGCGCTTCCTACGACTGGAAACCGGGGCAACCGATCCATATTCATCCGGTGCATAAAACCCGGAAAGAATGGAAAAAATTAATGACGGCCGATCGGTATCATATTATGCGTGAAGCTGGTACTGAGCGCGCATTTCACAACAAATACTGGAATAACCACAAAGAAGGCATTTATTTTTGTGCGGCCTGCGCCTTACCGCTATTCAGTTCGAAGGCAAAATTCAGATCGGGCACGGGCTGGCCCAGTTTTTACGAACCCATCGACAGGAAAGTAGTTGCCAGCCGCACTGACCACAGGCTGGGAATGATCCGCACGGAAATCCATTGCGCGTAGTGCGAATCGCACCTGGGCCATCTTTTCCACGATGGACCACAACCCACGGGCCTGCGCTACTGCATGGATTCACTGTCCCTTCATTTTGTTGCGATGCGGGTATAAAAGTTTCAGTAGCCGAAGAGTGTATTAAAGATTTGCTTATATACAGACGACATTAGATTTAGACGACATTAGATTTAGAGGAACAGCGAAGAAAATTATCAGCCAGCCTGATAATTTTTAATTAAGAACGTAGCGCTCTAAGTAGGTTTGAAAATCCATTTTTTGGTAAGCGCCGGATCCGATAAAACCAAGCAAACGGCTAAATTTTTTAGGGGAAATAAGACCGGGTTGTGTACCCAGTTTTTTTCCATCTTCACTAATAAAAACGATAGAGGGAGTTGCCTGAATATGATTTTGTTTTGCAAACTGCTGCGGCGTAGTTTTTTTGCCATTAAACATCATCGGTTCATGCGAAGTAATATTCAGCTTCACCGCATAAAAATAATTATCTATTGAATCAATAACAGCATGACGCGGGAAAACATCTTTTTCCATTTTCTTGCAAAAAACGCTCCACCGTGTTTTCACAAATACCAGCACTTTTTTTTTGTTTTTATGGGCAAGTTTTTGGGCTTGATTCATAGAACGCCACGTAATCGAAGAGTCTTGCGCGCGGACAGGGATAAAAGGGGCAAGAGAATAAAAAACCAATATCATCGAACCTAAAAATAAACGCTTATGCTGCCGGTACAACGGTAAAATTCTCATTCGATCATTCAAACATTTTTAGTTGCTGGCACTAAATCGAATGGCCATTAACGTCATATCGTCATGCTGCTTAGCAGGTCCGATAAAACGATTGACAGCTTTGGAAACGGCAGAAACGATCTCCGCAGCTGATGAATGGGAATGTTGTTTCTTAATCAGAGAAATAAGATTTTCGGTCCCATAAAATTGATGCGCCTGATTCAGTGCTTCCACAATTCCATCGGTGTAGAGCAAAAATAAGTCATCCTCTGTTATTGATAACTTAATTTCCTGGATCTTATTATCAAATATTTTTGCTTTTGTGAGTCCCAGACCCAAACCGTTGGGTTGCAATTCCTCAACAGAATGCAACGATTCCCGGAAGTGCAAAAGCGGGTTGTGACCGGCACGGGCAAAGGTGAAAGTGCGCTCACGTATATCCACAATACCATAGATAAGAGATACAAAAGTGCTTTTAGTAGCATTTTCATAAAATAACCGGTTGGCTTTGATAAGCACTTCAGCAGGCGAGTCCGTTTCCCGGCATAAACTGTGCAACATTCCCTTCACCAGCGTCATATAAAAAGCAGCCTGAATTCCTTTTCCGCTTACATCACCGATCGCTACGGCAACCCGATGATCATCCAGCGGTATAAAATCGTAGTAGTCCCCTCCCGTCTCATTGGCAGGTTGACAGATTGCCGAGATGTCCAGCCCTGGTATAGCCGGAATCCGGGAAGGTAAAAATGACTGCTGGACTTCCCGGGCAATTTCCAGTTCCTGCTTAATTCGCTGCTCCTGAGCCAACTCTTCTACGTAACCCGGTACATACTCGGGCAGTGTACGCTCTTCAGCGCCGGTATAAATGGCAAAAAGACCAACCAGTGCAAAAATTCCAATCATGACCAGGACAATAATAAATATAAACTTATCGGGTGAATGGGGGATTACCCATCCCGAAGCGCTGCCCAGCAGGCACAGATAAATAAAATATCCGAACAAAAGCGTCAGAAAATCCCAGCCGATATAAATAACAGCAAGCGCTCCGCCCAACAATGCCCCCGTTAAAAACTGATAGGTCGAAGGCCCAAGATTCATAATAACCGGCACCAGAATGCCACAGCCTATCATCGCTGCCAAGGCAGTAAGCCATTTATTGTTTGTTTTACCGTAGGTTAAACTCCCGACAACTAAAAACATCGACAATACGATGACAAGACTAAACCAGCTGTCTTTCAGTACCAACAGAAGCGGCGACCAAACCGCACGTGCATTAAAAAACACGGTTGATGTGGATAAATAAGCGTGCGGAAAGATCCACAAAATAAACGTCCAAAATCCACAAAGAATAAATGCAAAGGCAATAGCCCGGAGCATCATATTACCAAACGGCTTGTTAAATATTTTGCCCTGCCGCAGGTAATCATAGGTTGATAATTTTTGAGGCCAATACTGCCGGGTGAGAGAATCAGCAATGGCAAACAGCATGAAATATCCCACTGAAACAAACGCAGCGGCAAATCCCATAATCATGAAAAGCAAAATCGTTTGCTGAAAGGAAGCACTGCCTGAAAAAAAGTTGAGATCCGTAACCCTGGTCAAAAATATGGTGATAGGAAATACCAGTCCCATTACCAAACCTGCTACGAGCGCAGATTGGATATCAAGCGCGCCGGAACGGATGCGGAAAAAGAAAATAATGATACCTGTAAGCGATAACGAAAAGATTACTACAGCACGGATGATACCCCAAATAAAACTGGATTCGCCCTGATTATTTTTGGCCGGATAGCTAAAATTCATATGCATCAACGCACCCGTGGGAGCTACGCCCACATTCAGCTGTAATTGCCGGCCTGTTTTTTTATTCCTTGATACATACCGCACATTAGCCGTATTCATGGAATGAATGCGCTGCACAAAAACCGTATCAAACTTAAAGGACTTCGATGCCCACCCGGTTTGCGATATATAGTAATCAGCAAGCGACCGTGCATCATTCACAGAATAGCGATAGGGATAGCCATGCTTAAAATGCCACAGCACCCGTTTTTCCGGCACAGGTTTATATTGGGCATAACTTCCATGCTTTTTCTGCAGATCAATAATAAGCAGCCTGCTCATTGTTGAATCCGACGCATTGGCCAATACGGGCTTATTGGCTGAATCCGGATTTACTTTAATCACCGAACGAAGGGCTGAACGCTGAATTTTGTGTTTCGGAAATGAATCGTAGGTATTGACAAGGGCGATAAATTTGCCGTTTGTATCAAAGATGAGCTGAAGTTTTTTTTCATCGTCCCTGCCCGGCGGTCCATTTTGGCTGGGGCTTGAGGCGACTCGATTTTTGGGCCTGAATCCAACCTGCCAGTAAAACGGTTTAATATTTGAATTTTCATTTTGTTTGCTCCAATGAACAAAATTTCGGCGCCCCAGCTGATACTGCAAACTATCTAATAGTTTTTTCTTGCTTTTGTAATGTACACCTGCAACGCTGAAATTACGACTCAAGTAACCTAAATCAGATAATTTTTGAACGGCTTTTGATTGAATCTGTTTTTTTGTAAATGAGACCTGCGCGGCGCTGCGGGGGTCTTGCGAGGGATATTCGATAAAAAACCAAACAGCCGCTGCGATACTCACCGCGACGAGTATATAATTATTTAAGTGCGTCCCGAATTTCATTCGTTTTTAAAACAATTAATTCTAAGCATCCAATGTACCATTTTTATATCAAATTAATCAACGTTGTCATTTCAACTCATCTAACGACCGGTTACAAATGTTTAATACTAATTATTCGATATTTAATAAACTTAGTTTCATTAAATTTATTGGTTGAATTTATGCATAATATTATTCATACCCAGATGATTATTTTAATTGAATAAAAAGAATTAGGTTTTCAATGGTGTTATTTTTTTCAATACCTTGAAAAACTGTCTATTGTGTCATCATACATTCCCCCGGATGCTGGTAGCCGGAGGGCGATAAATTGAAATTTAAGTTCTCATGTGCCTGATCCTATTCGCTTTCAAACAACATCCCAAATTTGATCTGATTTTAGCCGCCAACCGCGATGAGCTTTACAAGCGCCCGACCCATGCAGCTCAATTCTGGGATGAAGATCCCGATCTGCTGGCCGGCAAAGATCTTTCGGCCGGAGGAACCTGGATGGGCATCAACCGGCGGGGACAAGTTGCCGCCCTGACCAACTATCGTGATCCATCCATCAGCAAAAAAAATCCGCCCAGCCGGGGAAATATTGTACGACGTTATCTGATGGATGCAACGGATACAATGGCATTCCTTAAAAATCTTGACCGGGAAGCCCACCAATACATGGGATTTAATTTTTTGGCCGGTACAACGGATAAAATATATCACTACTCAAACCAGGAAGGGACAATCAACCCAATTAAACCCGGGATTCACGGTATCAGCAACCATCTGTTGGATACCCCATGGCCCAAGGTTGAACGTGCAAAATCACAACTCAATACCTTGCTGCGGGATGATACGCTCACAACAGAATCGCTGTTCAATCTTCTGAAAGATGATCAGCAGGCCCCGGACGAGCAACTACCCGATACCGGTATTCCCCGCGAACTTGAAAAAAAGATCTCTCCTATTTTCATAAAAACCGAGGAGTACGGCACCCGCTGCTCTACCGTTTTACTGATTGATAAAGATGAAAAAGCAATATTCGAGGAGCATCAATTTAAACCCGGCACGATGAAGGTTGATCAA
>DASQZL010000057.1:0-2400 GCA_035638715.1 Balneolaceae bacterium | reverse complement strand
CCCTCATTTCTACCGGCAGGTCCGCGATTTCATTTAAAAGCTCCTTCGTCTTCATCATATTTCGTCATTTTTAAATATTCAGTATAATAATGTACAAAAAATATGGGCGATTGTCTCCCCGTAGTATTGGATAGCGCTTGCAAAACATTCCATTAACAGTTCAAAACAGCTGATACCTATTGCCGCATTCGGCGACGACCCCAAATGAACACCGACTCCCTTCCCAAACAATAGAGGGTGCAGTGACCATCGCCACGGTCCCAAGTTCATGCTTGCGCCAGGCTGTGGGAATAAAAACGATAGCCCACGTCTTAAACCAAGGGCGTAATGAAGAAAAGCATTAGCTGGCCGGCCCTGTGGAATGCCACAACGTGGCCCCGGCCGGGATTCCACGGGGCAGCCGCTTGAGTTTATCTTTTTCTGCGCTTTTTTGCCGCCCGTTTTTTGCGCAAACAAAAAAGGGCGCCCATTCATTTTAAAAAGCGGAGCTCCTTAAATGGTTTTATACCTATTAAAACAAATGATATCTATCACCCCGGTATTTATACAAAAAACTATCAATGGATTCAAAAAGCAATAATATTTATGTATCGACGCATTCGGGACGACCCTAAATAAACATCAACTCTTCTTCCAAACAGCATGCGTTGTGTAGCGTTCCAGAGCAGTGTATCGGAACGAGGATGGATGAGTAAAAAAAATAGAAGGTTCAAGTGCCAAACGAAGCAGCTGCCACCGGCCGAAAGAATCTTCGACTCCGTCCCGACTGCGGGACTCAGCTAAGAATGACCCGTCTGCAAAGGAACAGGAATAACTGGTTTTAACTCCGAATATTATCAGGTGCTATCCTTAATGCGATCCACAAAATTCTTAAAATCATCCAGATTGTTCAATAAATTATACAACCGATCAATATCAACCGATACATATTCATGGACTAAAATATTTCTCAATCCCGCCATTCCTGTTAGTTTTTGTTCCAAATCCCTGTCAATATATTCAAAATCCGCAAGCAGCTAAATACAATCACTGTATGTTTCTGCATTACCCAGATTATTATGGACGACTATGTGACAGGATAGATCAATAACAATTTGAATAGATTCCAATAACCCATATCGCAGAGCCCATTCTATCGTCCGGTCATTTCTGATATCACGTATAGAATACGCTGCCTGCAACCTATGTAATTCAGCAATGTTATCTTCCAGTTGTACAAGGCGCTCATTCATAATTCCTCAGTCCGAATTTACCCGTTTCCAGACGTCTCGCGAAAGCATTTTCCATCCCTTTTCGCAGGTACGCAGTATCAAAATAGTGGAGAAAAACGTCCTCTTTAAACTGTAACTGTATTTCCGGCTTCTTATTGATCAGCACTTCTCCCTGCGTTACAATCTCATAAGCAAGTGCCGGGTTCTTCTTATGGAGATCGTTCAAAAGTATCAAATCGCACTGCATACCAGTAAAAGAAGAAATGCCAGATTGCAGCGTACCCAACCGGATTAGATCCGGTTCAGGCCTCATAAAAATACTGACATCAATATCTCTAAAATTCACCTTTTTGATGAATGAACCGAAAATATAGGCAAATATCACCTCTTCCTGCTGCCCCAGGTAATTACGCAAACCGGACAATATTTCCTTTTTATTTTTTCTCATGTATTTATCAACGGTAGCGAACAGTTTAATATATTTAAATGATTTTATATGATAACAAAATAAGATGAATTTAAAATTAAAGAAAAATTTCTTTTATCATTGCCTGGGATCTCGTTTATAAGGCATGGAAGGAATAAGCCAACGTTGGTCATAGCAATACCGTCAAACGTACAAGGTTACCTAAGTATATTAAAACCAACCAGCGACCTCGTCATCCCGAACGCACGTGAGGGATCTCAAACGTTAAATCATGCTAATTCTAAACAAAAGCCTGCCTTTCGCAACACTTGAGGTCCCTCCTTGGCAACCGCAGGTGGTTAGGGAGGGATTTAGGGTGGGTCTTTAAGTTGTGTGAACAGTGGAATTACAACAAAAAAGTAGACAGTGAGTTAAGTCATTTATGCTGCTTGTTTTTGTGTTAGTAGCTGTTCGGCTTGGACCGGTGTTCGGTAACCGATAGTCGAATGCAACCGTTTTCTGTTATACCATAGGTCGATAAATGCGAATATGGCCCTTCGAGCTTCGCTGTAGCTGATAAATGGACGTTCCATCTGCAATTCAGTTTTGAGTGTTTTAAAGAAGCTTTCCGCCGGAGCATTGTCCCAGCAGTTGCCTTTGCGGCTCATGCTTTGGGTAACATTATGAGCCGCCAACAGGCTGGTGAATTCGGCGGCTGCGTATTGGATGCCTCGGTCGGAGTGGAACAGCAGCGCATCGGTCGGGCTGCGTTTGGCGGTGGCT
>DASQZL010000056.1:0-3406 GCA_035638715.1 Balneolaceae bacterium | reverse complement strand
TGGTCCGTCGAAAAGAAAGCTCAAAGCTTTCCCGTGCTGTTGAAATGGTGGGAAAAGCAAAATTTTTTCAATCGCCATATCTGGCCCGGCATTCATACCAGTAAAGTGGGCAAAAGCTGGAGTGCCAGCGAAATACGGCGGGAAATTCAATGTGTGCGAAGCCAAAAAGGAGCCGATGGGGAAATTCATTTCAGTATAAAAGCACTGATGAAAAATTCCGGTCACATTGATAAGGCGTTACGTCAGGAATATGCTCGGCCGGCACTCGTCCCCGCCTCACCGTGGATGCCTGACCAAGCCCCGCCTCAACCCGACGCATCTCTTCGAAATTCCGGAACTCAGCTGGTCATAAATTTCACTCCGGGCCATACTCGCGATCCACGGTTGTGGGTCATAAAGACAAAATACGGCTCCCATTGGTCGATCGACATTGTCCCTGGTCAAAAGCAACGAAAAACGATCCCGGGCCATAACAAATATGGGGGGTTCCGGGGCGCTGTCATTAGCAGCGTCAATCAGCTAAGCAATCAAAGTCCCCCGCAAATATTGCTTCCCGTAATGAAAAATATCGGGACCCCCTCGGCACCGAAATAATGAATAGAAAAGTTACTTCACCAAAGAACGAAATATGATATTAAATTGCGATCAAGGAATCATTTCATCTTGCCGGCCGCATTATAACTCACCCATACCATCGCCTCTGCCGTGCCGTCCAGCGTTGGCTCGTTCGTTGAAAAATCGTTCCACTCATCATGATACACAATATAATTCGACTGAAAAGGAGCTAATTTATCCGGCTTATTTAAACGTATTCTGCTGAATTGCTTATACAGTGATGTATAAACCGGTCCGTCAACCATCCCGCCCGTAATTTGACGATGCGTAAGAATGGCGACCGAACTTTGTGGTTCGGTCGGGAAACGCGTACCGACACCGATGAACTGACTCACGCCCCAGGGATTACGTCCCAGCAGCCAGTCGCGAACGGCTAATGCCATGCGGCGGTAGGTGGTATCACCGGTCATTTTTTCATACAAAATTTCCTGGTTTATCAGGGCCGATGCGCGATTGTTGGAGCACCACACAAAAGGAAACCCAACGGCATAAGGATTTTTCTTCGCTTTTGCATATACTGTCTGCAAACCAATTCGGTAATATTGCGCCAGCGTATCCTTAAACGCCTTATCCACCAGCGGGTACAACTCATAGTGACCCAAATTCATAAAAGGATAAAATTCATAATGTTTCGTACTGTCGCGTCCCATCCAGGACGTACTGCCCGCCCTTTTGGCATATTCTTTCGCCTGCTTTAAATACCGGTTGATATGCGTCATTTTATACAATTCTGTCGCGCCCCACTCCATGTCATCGGCCCACGTGATTTCGTGATAGCGATAGCGAGCTGAATAGGGGATGCCTTCTTCGTGTCCCGGCTGTTTGAGCCCCATCGCATAAACCTGTTTCGCCGCCCTCAGGAAACGACGAGCGGTAACAGTGTCTTTCAGACTCTTTTCCCAAATGTGGGCAGCCATGGCCATCACTGCCGCATACCGGCCGGCCAGGTTTGCGATGCCGTCCGACTTGGTTTTAAACTTGCCCAGCCCTTGCGGTTTGCCGGTGGCATAATAAACCACGCGGTAACTCTCCGGGCCCCAACCATAGTCGGATGAATCGGCATAGGGCATTTTCCAACCGATATGATCACGGTCGTCGCCCACCTGCGAAAATAATTGATCCGGTTTGGGATGCATTTTTAGCATCCAGTCGAGTCCCCATTTGGCCTCGTCCAGTACGTCGGGGATACCATTGGGAACCGGGTGCCCAAGTGCATCTACCGAATCCCGAAATACGCCCGGGTTCTCACGATAACTGAACAGCAGCCTTCCAACGGTGTTACTTGATGTCATCAGATATTTCAAATCATCACCGGCATCATGCCAGCCCCCGGTAACATTGATATATGTGCTATCCGGCATCGGACCATACATTGTGCGTCCGTCTTTCATATGGCCCACTTGATCTAAAAAAGGATTGTATCCGCAACGCTGCTGGCGCAGGTATTGAAGTATTTTTGAAGGCATTCCGGTATAAATATCCGCACCGATATGAAATGGAAGCGAAACCGGTCCCCCATTCAATATTTTAACCTTGTAATAACCCGGCTTCTGAAAAGCGCTGAAATCAAGCTCATAATGAAACTTAAAATTACCAAACGAGCCACCGTTTTTTTCGATAATTGCCGGTCCCCAGACCCGTTTTCCGGTCTTTGCATCAACAATCGCATAACGAATACGATGTTTTTGGTGAGAAAAAGCCAAGGCGATTTTATCATCATTCGGAAGGTACCCAAGCTGGTTGACACGGACATAAATGCGAGAATTTTGGGCATACAGGTTGCAAACGGCCGTAAGAACGAAGAAAATAATACAAAATATTTGTCGCCGAATATCGCTCATGATAAAATAGCTTTTCTCTCCTTTATTGTTGGGATTGGAAAATAAGGTACGCAATTTTATTAAAATATGCCCTCTCCCATAAAATGAATATTCCCTGCGGCAAAATATTTTTTCAACTCATTCCAGATGCAATATGTATCTGATGCCGCAAAAAAGATGAGATATTCTCTCAATCAATGAATTTTTCTCTCCAGTGGTAAAAATTTAGTCACCCAGCATTCTTAGCTTCAATCCATTTAGCCATGTATTTTGTGCTGGCCGTGGTGTGATACAATAACATGGCACCGGTGAAATTCTGCAGGCGATGTTTTTCGATATTTCTTCGTAACTCTTCAACCCGACCTATTAAATCAGTCCCGATGCGATTTTTATCGAACCGGCGGTTGATAATTTTTACGCCTTGCTGACGAGCCTTTTCCCAAAGCGATTTTTCACTGTACATTTTTATCGCCGCGCGGGCTAAATTTTCAGGACCTTCGGCGATAATCCCACTCCATTTCATATCTCCTACCATCCCTTCAGCTCCGATTGGTGTCGTCACGCTGGGCGTTCCACATTGCATCGCTTCGGTCAATTTCCCCTTCAGTCCGGCCCCAAAGCGTAGCGGTGCCAGGCAAACCCGCGCCTGCCGGACAACTTTTTTTGCATTTTCAACCCGGCCTTCAATAAAAAATCCCCTTTCGGGTTGATGCAGCGCTTTTGCCTTTTTCGACGGGTAGGCCCCGTAAATATGCAAATCCGCTTCGGGCAATTCTTCGTGAATTAACGGCCAGATTGATTGCTCGAGATACTGCACGGCATCCCAATTCGGTGCATGCCTGAAATTACCGATCGTTACAAAATGCCTTCGTTCCTCATAAGCGGGCCATGCCTGGATTTTCTTATCATCAATAGGATCCATCATAAACGGGGTCTCAATCAATAATGCTTCATCAACCCGGAAAGGATTA
>DASQZL010000055.1:0-2251 GCA_035638715.1 Balneolaceae bacterium | reverse complement strand
TCCAAAATGAACCAAAAGATCAAGGCTGAGAATTCCCGGGCGGCGCTCGGGCTCGTCCTGCTGCACAATTTCAATGGTCCTTGTTCTTATGTTGCTGGTTCAGGATGGGCGGCCGGTATGAAATTGTGCGGTCGCAGGACTATGCCCTTCACTTTTCCCGCCCGTGAATTCAAGGCCAGGGCATAATGCAGAAAAGCATGCGCTGGCCGGCAGGTCTCCTAATTTCCTGGGACAATTTTGAATCAAGGAAAAATCTTCGTCCCACCCGCCTTTTCTGCCCTGCGTTCTTTATCAGCGCTCATAACCGAACGTTTTTCACCGAAAAAGATATGTCTGAAAGCGGCTGGCTGGGACGGGTTGAAAGATCGTGGCCTCGGACAGCCGCTTGAGTTTATCTTTTTCGCGACTTTTTTACCGGTATTTTTTGGTCGCTCAAAAAATACCATCAACCTCAAATATTCTTAGGATCAATTGGAAGATATATTTTTGAAGTGGTATTCCGGAATCTCTCGGACCCATAGTTTCTTGATCTACGATTTATTTTAGCTGGCACGAGTTGCAAATTCGCGCCAGAGGGTACAAGTATGGGAAAAACTGATGGATTGAGATCTTCTGATGTAAGCAGAAAGTGCAGGCCACCTTAAAGGTGTACCGCACCGTATTCAACCCTCTTCAAAGTTTTTTTCTAAACACCTTTATAGACCGGTAATTTATTGCAGGCTATATTTTCTTATATTGCATTGTCAGGCGGAAAGCGACATCACTTCAACCATACTATGTTTAGCCTTGGCATCATTCACAATTTCTTCAATTTTAGCCGCATTGGCATCATCAATAAACTCCATTACACACTTGGAACATACCATAGCGGGAACATTCCGCACGACAACCACGCCATCACCAAAATCAACGGTAAAGGTCGTTTCGCCCTGTTCCATCGTTCCACCACAGGGTAACAGCGATCGGTATTTTTTTTATTTTTCATTAGGTTCGGGTTTTATAATCTGATTCAAAATGTTCTGAATCTGGCCGATAAGCTGTTATAATATAACACCACTCAGCATCTTTATCTATTGCAGCTACGACCTGGAGCGAGAATCCCTGATTTAATATTTGCGGCTGTGAGATATTTATTTTATCAAGAAGACTTATCTTGGCTCAATATTATTTATGTTGATATTTCATTATATTTAATAAGGTTCTTTTTATCAGAAATATGGTAATTTTGCTTTACTGTTATGGTTCTGCGAGAAAAAATAAATGAAAATGTAAAAAAACTACCTGAAAGTTCACAGGCTGAAGTCCTTGATTTTGTGGAATTTTTGCTTAAAAAATCAGAACGAAAAACAGCCGGCGAGGAAAGCAGGGAGTGGTCCAATCTGTCTTTATCGTTTGCAATGCGCGGGATGGAAGAAGAGGAGCCTATTTACACATCAGATGATATAAAGGAGCACTTTTAATGAAAGAGGCAGGACAGATCGTTTTGTTTGAATTTCCCCAAGGCGATTTGAGGGAAGGAAAGTTACGCCCGGCATTGTTATTAAGTAAATTACCGGGGACTTATGATGTATGGATGATTTGCATGATTTCCTCTAAATTGCACCAAAAAGTTGATGATTTTGATGAAATTGTGGCCGAAGAGGATAGCGACTTTAAGAAGACAGGGCTAAAGACAGCCAGTCTCATTCGGTTAGGACGTATAGCAGTGATAGATGACGACATTTGGGAAGGTACCATCGGAAAATAAATTCAAAACGATTAGTCCGTCTTAAGACAAAACTTGCTAATTGGTTGATGGATTCGGTGGAGTGATTTTTATGGCGGAGGGGATTTTTTTCCTTTGGCCTTCGAAAGGTGAGGTCCTCGGTCTTCAAGCCGGTACGGATGCAGAAAAGCATCAGCTGGCCGGCAGGCTCCCTAATTTATTGGGACAATTTTGAATCAAGGAAAAATCTTCGTCCCACACGGCTTTTCTGCCCTGCGCTCTGTATCAACGCTCATAACCGAACGTTTTTAAACCGAAAAAGATTTGTCTGAAAGCGGCTGGCTGCAGCCGATTTAAAATGAATGGCCGTCGGCAGCCGCTTGAGTTTATCTTTTTCGCGACTTTTTTACCGGTATTTTTTGGTCGCTCAAAAAATACCATCCCTTCAAGGAAGCAATTCCAGACGATATTTACCACTACCCATTTATGATGGACTACATTCCATTACCTTCTCCGCAAGCTCCCGGCCATACACCTCCCAGGGAC
>DASQZL010000054.1:0-3499 GCA_035638715.1 Balneolaceae bacterium | reverse complement strand
AGTATGGCTGAAAGGGTCTCAAAATTGTAGAAATTAACGGCTAATAATGCTTTTTTTTCTTTCTGTAACTGCTTGAACTTATCTTGTAATGTCATTGAATTGGTTGGTTGAAAATGTATTTTTTGCAATTGAAAGAACCTCCTCTAAACTCGTAATAGCGGTTGTCCCGCCAGCCTGTGTAGTAGAGACGGCGCCCGTTAAATTTGCGAATTGGACGCATTCCCTGAGCGCATCTCCCCGCAGGAAGCGATAGATGAAACCGGCATCGAAACTGTCGCCGGCTCCCACGGCATCGACGGGATGCTCATTAATAAATGTGGGAATCGTATCAGAATCTCCATCGCTTAAAAATGTTGCTCCATTTATTCCCCGTTTGATAATGACGGCCCCGCCGCTGGTATTTTTTAATTTTTGTACGCCGCCTTCAACGGTCTCGGAAGCTGTTAAATGAAGAAATTCTGCTTCGTTGGGGAGAAAAAAATCGATGTTTTGGAGCAGTTTCATTACGTCCAGATCCCATTTTTCATCCGGGTCCCACTGGGGATCAATCGAAACGCTCATCCCATTTGATTTTGCTTTATCGATGATGGCAAATAAATCGTTTTTGAGGGCGGGCTGCAGAAAAAGAGACGAAACGTGCATGTGTCTTGCCTGTTGAAAAGCGTGATCAGGAATATCCGCCAGCGAAAATTTTTCCATCGCTCCGGGATAGGTAATCATGGCACGGTCTTCAGGCTGTTGAATGATGACTGTAAGTCCGGTTTTAAATTGATCAGAAAATTTTATCAGTGAGGTATCAACCCCATATTCCTGCAGTGTTTCAACAATTTCGCCCTTGAATTCATCATTGCCGATCATCCCGCAGAACTCCAAATTCACTCCCAGGCGTGCAATATTTGCGGCGAAGATTGCCGAAGAGCTGCCAAGTGTCAGATTCATTCCCCGGGCTATTTTTTCTTTCCCAAGTTCAGGGAACGATTCCACCCCACTGAAGATGAGATCCATATTGAGCTCACCAATAACCAGAACATCCGATTCTTTTTTATCCATTATGGTAACTTATTTAAATTTATTATGGAAACACATAAAGAGACCACACAGAGTACAGCCTCACTTACCAATCTCAATTTAATAAATATATCTGCATTCAAAAATTCTCCGTTAGCGGCCTAAATCTGCGTGGCTCCAACTTATGATTTTTTTATATTCCGAACTGTTACTTTGGGCAGAATGTCCTCAACATCCTTCGAATTTAGCATGCCGAGCGGCTGATGCAGACAATTAGCGCTGCCACAGGCAACTGCAAAGCGGGCCCAGTATTCCGGATTATCATGCATGGAATGTGCCAAACAGAGACCAGCCAGCAGGCAGTCACCTGATCCGATGGTACTAAAAATCCTGTTTTGATCGATCGTATATGATGCGTGGAATAATTTTTTTTCAAAGCCCATATACAGCCCATCAGCCCCTGCCGTTACTGCAGCCAGCTCACAATGCTCACTAAGCCACCGTGCGATATCTGCCGGGTCGCCATAATTGCTTAGCGTTTGACCTTCTTTGTGATTGATATGAATGCCAAAAGGCCGGGCCGGGAATGTCTGTTGAAGAAGTGATCCGGAAGCATCGACAAAAGTGGCAATATTTCGTTTTTTTGCTTCCTCGACCAACTGCCCATAAAAATCATCCTGAAAGCCCAGAGGCTGAGAACCACTGATGATGACGGCTGTAATATCATCATTCCAAATTGATTGGTTAAACGCCTGCTGAAATGAATTTACCGATTCCGCCGTGGCTTTCGGTCCCTGTCCCAGGAGTTCGGTTTCATTCCATTCGGAATCAGATCGCAGGGTGATGCAAAGCCGGTTCCATGATTCTGCGGTTGGCCCGAATGTGGCGATATTCCGTTGTTCGCATTCTTGCCGCAGCCATTGTCCGGTTTGTCCGCCCCAAAGGCCCAGCGTTTTGACAGGTTGTCCGAGTTCGCTCAAAGCCAGGGCCGTGTGAAGACCTTTGCCACCGGGATAATAAGTTTCCTTACGAGAGCGGTTGGTCGTGCCCTTCCGGACAGATGGGACCGACCAAAATGAATCGACCGACGGGTTGGCGCAGACGGTAAGAAACATTGTATCGGCCTTTTTCAGTTATTTGTACTTTCATCATAAATGGTGACACCCTCCACGACCCGCGAGATAACCCCTTTATCGGAGGGACTATCAGGGTCATATCCCAATAGAAGCGATTTATAAAACCCAATAATCTGGGCAGGCAACACACATAAAATGGCCCAAAAGGCTTCCCCGATTTCTGGTCGGTCGTTTATGTGAATGTCAAAATCAACCACTTCCGGGATGTCATTATCCTCAGTAATCCCCAAGGTCGTAAGGTTTATGTCATGACGGGCAATTTGGCAGATCAGATCCCGCTCGTATCGAAATGTTTGGCTGTTATTAGATAAAAGATAAACCAGTAATGTCTGGTCGTTAATAATGGCCTTGGGACCGTGACGAAATCCGAGAAATGTGTCAAACTTGCACATAATCTGTCCATTCGTAAGTTCCTGTAGCTTTAAATGGGACTCCTTGGCGATGCCCCACAACGGGCCGCTACCCAGAAAGACCGCACGTGAAAAATCTAACTGTGCAATTTGGTGAAGAAGGGGTGTATACTCTTCAAGCAGGCGTTGCCCGTAACTGCATAAGAGGTCAATTTGCTTGCCCAGATTTTCTTTACCCGTATATAAAACCGCTATTAATATAGCAGTCAGAGCCATACTGCTAAAACTGTTGGTCATGGCCAAACCTTTATCTTCGGCCCTTTCAGGCAATAAAAATAAATACGTATTATTACGATCTTCAAATTTGGCCAGTTTCCCATCCGGGTTGCAGGTAATAATTAAATGGTAAACCTCAGAGCATTTCCGATTGGCTATATCTATGGCAGCTTTGCTTTCGGGGCTATTGCCTGAACGAGCAAAAGAAATTAGAAGTAACGGATGCTCGGTAACGACGCGATCTTCAAAGTGCGTCACGAGATCCGTCGTGGGAATCGCTTGCACCGGTTTTCCCAGGCTTTTTAACCAAGAATCTGCAACGACATCGCCGATAAAGGCCGATGATCCCGCCCCGGTTAGCACGATATTCAAATCATGATGATTGGTTATCTGTTCTAAAAACTGCTGAACCTTCCCGGACTTTTTATTTACCTTTTTCCATATTTTTCTCCACATTGCGGGTTGAGCGGTTATCTCAGCAGCCGTAAATGTGCCCGCTCCTTCCGAAGCGCCGGCCCCATCAAAACTCAATAGTTTATTCATACATAATAATTTTGTGTGATCACTTTAATTAATAATAAATCTCCGGATGTATGATTATATACTCAAAAAACTTTTTGCTATATAAAATAAAACCAAAATAAATATCCTACGTTCCAAATGGTGATGTTAGTAAATATAACAACAAAACGAAAGAAAAACTTATAAAAAAAAAGTAAAAGAAAAATA
>DASQZL010000053.1:0-2606 GCA_035638715.1 Balneolaceae bacterium | reverse complement strand
GTAATTGTAGTCGGCGGTGGCGACACGGCGATGGAAGAGGCAACATTCCTCACAAAATTCGCCCGGAAAGTAACGGTATTGCATCGCCGCCAGAAATTACGCGCTTCCAAAGCTATGCAGGCACGTGCCTTTAATAATGATAAAATAGAATTTATGTGGGATACCGAACTGCATGAAGTACTGGGCGATGAGGTAGTTGAAGGTGTTAATGTCATTAATAATAAAACAAAGGAAATCACTACGCTGGATGATGTGGCGGGTGTTTTTATCGCCATCGGACACAAACCCAATACCGATCTCTTTCAAGGGGTGCTGTCGATGGATGAGGTCGGTTATATCAAAACGGAAGGTAAATCGTCACGAACGGATCTAAAGGGGGTTTTTGCCTGCGGCGATGCCATGGACCCTGTTTATCGCCAGGCGGTGACGGCCGCCGGAACCGGCTGTCGTGCGGCCCTTGATGCCGAGCAGTTTTTAGCCGAGCAAGCGGTCAGCGCAGAAGCGGTGGCTGAAGAACACTGGAAGTAAAACAGTGCACAATATATAGTGATAGTGGGCTTTGAAAAACTAAAATAATGTCATCCTGAACTTGATTCAGGATCTAACCTCAAGTGCCGTTGGCATCGGTAGGAGATACCACACCAAGGTGCGGTATGACATAATATTTTTTTTCAAAGCCCTTCATTAAATTATTTCTGCTAACTGTTTGCTGATCACTATTCATCGTCTCCCCTTCCCACAGTTTTACTGGTCTTTTTATTTTCAGACTCTTTTTCTTCTTCGTCTTCAACTTCTACAATAATCTCGCCTTCCACCTCGTATTTATCCTTTCCGAGTTGCTCAGCCGGGTATCTTTCAACCACGACTTTTACATCGTTCATTACAAGGGCAATCATACCCAGTGCGGAAATAACAGGGGCAATCATTGTTATTAAAGCTGTCCCTGTCAAACCTGCGGTCAGCTGCGTCTGAAACAAAATTTTTCCGTCCTTGTTTTCAATCATCAACCGGCGTGCATTTCCTTCCTTAATCAACCGTTTTACCTGCCTGATGATTTCGTCGGTGGTTCCCTGAAGTTCCTCGTAAAATGTTTTTTTCTGATTTCCTGAAGTTTTCATGAGGGCGTTTTTCATCATCTGTTCACATTTTTTATTAAAAACATAAAAAAATCTGTAAGGATTTCCTTTCCCAATTGTCTATTACGTAAACAAGTTACAAATGATTCATTATAAATTATGCTCTCACGAATATTTTGCGCCTCAACGATCGGGGTGGATGCCCGTATCATCGAAGTAGAAACCAATATGTCGCATGGAATCCCTAAATATTTTTTGGTGGGATTGCCGGACCGTGCCGTCAGTGAATCGAGTGACCGCATCGAAGCGGCACTTGCCAATTCCAATGCCAATTTCCCCAAAGGACGTATTACCGTAAATCTGGCCCCTGCCGACCTGCCGAAAGAAGGCAGTGCTTTTGATTTGCCCATCGCCGTCAGCCTCCTCACCGTTTCCGGTCAAATTGAAACGGATAAGCTTGAAAGCACTCTTATTCTCGGTGAGCTCGCACTGGATGGTAAATTACGCCCGGTTAAGGGCGTGCTGCCGATGGCGGTCGAAGCCCGTAACCAGGGACTCGAAAATGTGATTTTACCCGCTGAAAATGGCCCGGAAGCTGCGGTTGTGGAAGGTCTTGACGTGTATGCATTTGATACTCTTCAGCAGGTGATGAAGTGGCTGGAGGATGACCGTACGCACGATGCCATGGATATCGATCTCGAAACCTTGTTCAGTCATAATGGAGGGGTCGAAATACTGGACTTCAGTGATGTCCGCGGACAGGAAACAGTGAAACGGGCGCTGGAAGTAGCCGCTGCGGGGGGTCATAACGTTATCATGGTCGGCCCGCCCGGCTCCGGCAAAACGATGATGGCGCGCCGGCTGCCTACCATTTTACCCACATTTACGCTGGAGGAAGCTCTCGAAACCACAAAAATTCATTCGGTCGCCGGTATTTTACCATCCGGCAAAGCACTGGTCACTCATCGCCCGTTTCGTGCCCCGCATCACACCGTATCTGATGTGGCCTTGGTTGGTGGGGGCAGTATTCCAAAACCGGGCGAAATTTCCATGGCACATAACGGTGTACTCTTTCTGGATGAACTGCCCGAGTTCAAACGCAGTGCCCTCGAAGTGATGCGCCAGCCGCTGGAGGACGGCAAAGTCAGTATTTCACGGGCCCGGATGAGCGTGAGCTACCCCAGCCGCATCATGCTGGTGGCCTCGATGAATCCCTCGCCAACGGGCGACTGGTATGATCCTACAAACCCATCGAGTGCCTCACCGGCACAAATGCAACGCTATCTGAGCAAAATAAGCGGGCCGCTTCTCGATCGCATCGACCTGCATATTGAGGTCCAAAAAGTGAGTTATGATGAACTTTCGAGCAAAGCAAAAGGCGAATCATCGGATTCCATACGACAACGCGTAGTCGAAGCCCGGCAAATTCAGACGCAACGTTTTATGGGCATCAAAAATGTGCATTGCAACGCGCAGATGAATACCAAGACCGCACGCAAAATTTGTCCGCTGGATGATGCCGGCTCACAG
>DASQZL010000052.1:0-3434 GCA_035638715.1 Balneolaceae bacterium | reverse complement strand
TCTTATATCAAGCTTATGTTAATATTATGAGGCCCTTATTAAACAACAGAAAAACATTTTGTTAAATACTTTTTTTTATATAATTTCTGCTTTCGAGGCGGTGGAGCTCGCCATTCTGTTGTAAATCAACCAATGGCTCCTGCTTAAAAAATAACGAAATTTAGGTAGGAGCTATGAAGTATCTCTACATCATTGTAGAAATCCTGTTTGTACTGTGTTTTTCCCCTCTTATCGCAGGCATACAGGCAAAAATGGAAGAACGGCTGCAATCGCAGCAGGGTCCGTCTATTTTCCAACCATATTTTGACCTGATCAAGCTCTTCCGGAAAGAAAGTCTGGTCCCGAAAGTCTCTTCGCCACTCTTCCGGTTCGCTCCCTACATGGTGTTCATGTTCTACCTTTTTCTGTCCATAATTCTTCCCATTATTACCGCTTTTCCGCTTCCCATTGCTTCCACGGCTGACCTGATTGGGGGTGCGCTTTTTTTTAGCGCTGCTTCAGCTATTAAAACTTTTGCAGCAATCGATAGTCGTAGTAATTATGCGCACCTGGGCGCCTCGCGCGGATCCAGCTTCAGCGTCTTTGCCGAGCCTATTTTACTGGTGATTTTTATCATGCTTGGCGTCGTGTCTTCAACCAATAATCCATTTGTTGTAAATAATGTGCTGCGTTCTTCTCCGGGCTGGTACTACTCGCTGCTGCATGGATTTATCACCGTAGCCTTCTTCATTCTGTTGATTTTTGAGACCGGACAACTTCCGGTGGAATCGCATAGCCACGGTGAGCTCGGGATGGTGGATCAGGCGCTGCCGTTTGAATATACCGGACCCGATTTGGCGATGTACAAGTGGGGAGGATATATGAAGTCCTTCATATTCATGAGCATTTTTCTGAATGTTTTTCTGGTGCCCTTTTGGGTTCCCGGAAAACATGCCGGTCTGGCAATAATATTGCTTTACCTGCTGATTCATTTGGCCAAATTAACCGTGCTCGTGTTCATATTTGCACTCATCAACAATACAATTTCCAAATTTAAGCTATATAAAAATTTTGACTTCCTGGCTATAGCCTTTGCGCTGACGTTCCTGGCTACGCTGTCATATTATGTAATTAATTATTGAATGATGATAACACAAACTTCTATCTCGTTTCGGCAGATTTCCTACGCCGAGATGAAAAATAAGTAAAATGTCATCCCGATGATCCCGACCGTTGTCGGGAGAAGAGGGATCTCAAACTATAAGATGACTTTAACTTTGATCATGATGATAGACTTTACAGCATTTTATCTCTCTCGCCAACCGGTGGATTGGATAATCCTGAAAATGCCAAAATTAGATGGAGGCCACCATTGAGGTGGACTCCATCACCCAAACACTGGTGCGGTCCATCTTTACGATGGGCTGCACCTCTCCACACTTTAAAGACTCATGATGGAGATAAATTCACAATATTAGGTTGCATGACATCAATGAAAAAATTGTATTTATTATGACCCAAGCATTTGAAATACTTGGATTCCTCCTCATTGTTATTACCCTGATTATTCAGTGGGAGATTTATGTCACTCGAACTATATTTTTGTTTGCCGTTTCTTCATTTATCGTTGCTCTTTTCCTGGTGCTGCTTGGTCTCAATGAGCCGGGCAATAGCTATCTTCTGTACATTTTAGCAGGTCTGACGGCCTCCGTGCGGGGGGTAATTATCCCGACAGTCATGACTCGAGCGCTGCATTCGCTGCATCACAAACCCTGGCGCGTACGTGAGGAGGAGCCCATCCTGGGGGTGAGTGGTTCCATCCTGATATCGTTGGTGTTGATTATCACCGGCTTTTTTATCTATAAAGACAGCATGTACCAGGTGCTCAAAATTCAGTCCGGTGCGGTGCCCTTCGCTTTATTTTTGCAGGCATCCCTGCTAATAATTTCGCGGAAACATGCCTACATACAGATGATCGGTTTTCTGGTAATGGAAAATGCCGTGATCATGCTGTCTGGATGGGTTTTTTCAGGCCTGCCGTTTGTTGTGGAAGCCGGCGTCATTCTGGATCTGCTGGGTTTGGTGGTGGTATCGAGTCTCATCATCCGGGTGCGGGAAAAAAGCATCATGCAGAACGGAAATAATTATGAATCCACACTGAAGGGATAATGCAATTACTACAAGAAGGCTATTGTTGAACCTCATACGTCATCCCTGCCATGGGCATCCCTTCGGGTGAATCCCGGCGGGTCGGGTGAGGGATCTCAAGTGATTATTCGATTTATACTCGTGAATAAGTGATAATCATTGTAAGTACTTGAGATTCCTCGTCGCTCTACTCCTCGGAATGACGGAATTTTGGTATTTCAAAGTCCTTAAATAATAACACCAGAGGTTGAAATGAGTATCATCACGCATCACACGCCGTATATTTTACCGATTATTTTCAGTTTTGCCGGGGCTTTTCTGTGTATGATTCCCGTTTTATATCTTGACCGGATCATTTCGGCAGTAGCTTCCTTTATGACGCTGTGCGCGAGTGTTTATTTGTTATTTCAACCGGACTATATTCACAGCTACCTTTATGTGGACGGCCTTTCCAAGCTGCTGCTTATTACCATAAGTCTGGTCTATTTTTCCACCACTTTATACTCGCTCTGGTACCTGCGCCATATCGAGAATCCACTATTTCAGAAACGGCTGTATTATTTCTTGCTGAATATTTTTGCCGCAACGATGTTCTTTTCGGTTTGCATGGATAATATCGGTTTGATTTGGGTGGGAATTGAAGCGACGACGGTGAGTAGTGCGCTGCTTGTAGCCACCGAAAATGATGAAGTTACAGTAGAGTCGGCCTGGCGGTATGTGATCATTGTTTCCACGGGACTGGTTATCTCGCTGATCGCCACGACCTTTATTTACGGCTCGTCATCAACGCTGAGCCTGCATACGTTGTTGAATCATCACCCGTCAAATCGGGTCTTTCTCATCGGCATGATGTTGGGCGTCGTCGGCTTTGGCACCAAAGCCGGCATTTTTCCCATGCATACCTGGCTGCCCGATGTGCACGGCAAAGCGCCATCTCCGGTAAGCGCTATATTTTCCGGTGTACTGCTGCCGGTGGCCCTCTATGCCATTGCGCGTCTCCTGCAGATTGATGCTTCATCTACACTCCGGATATTCAGCCTTGTACTTGGGCTGCTGACCGTGGCAGTTGCCTGCCTTACGATGACAGCTCAGATCAATTATAAGCGAATGTTCGCCTATTCCAGCATGGAAAATATGGGCATGATTCTGATCGGCTTTTCCCTCGGCGGGTATGGGTTGATCGGCGCGGCCATTATTATTGTCTCTCACGGACTGGCAAAATCAGCTATCTTTTTTCTGACGGGTGATATGCTCAGCAGCTACCGTTCAACAGATATTCATGATGTCCGAGGATTATGGCAACAGCT
>DASQZL010000051.1:0-3264 GCA_035638715.1 Balneolaceae bacterium | reverse complement strand
CAAGTCATCGATATTTACCCATCCATATTGATCAATAGCCAGATCAAATTCATCCGGATGATGACGTAGGATGTAACTTAAAAATTTGCTTGTAACCTTTCGTTTATTCATCTCTCCATTTTAAAAAAATATTCTTATGATTAGGAGTATATTCTCAATCTTTTAATTAACTCCGCGTGTTGAAGGATGGATAGTTATTTGAAGCCTGTATTCCTAAGGTAGAATGCAATTTCTTTACAGGCTTGGAAAACCGATTATGATTCTGTTCGTATGGTAAAAATAGACAATATACCTGCATTTCAATAAAAGTGCGTTTTGATTACATGCCTAATTTATCACATCGAAATCGTTCGGCTTGCCGAAGTCATATGTTTAGCCAGTAATTAATTAAAACAATGACCGACAGTATCTCATTCATATTTAGGCATGATAAAAGAGAGAATGACTTAGATATACGGCCATGCTTCAGTGACTTTCAAATCGTCCGTATCGGAGTGAAAGGGTGGGCAGCACCAGCAGATTCAGGATCGTGGAGGTGATAAGTCCGCCAAGGATAACGACGGCCATCGGACCTTCAATGGCATTTCCGGGCGCACTGCTGTTTATGGCGAGTGGGAGCAGGCCAAGCCCGGTTACCAGGGCAGTCATCAGGATAGGTGCCAGTCGCTCGGAAGCTCCCTTGAAAGCTGTATCCAGATTCCAGCTTTGGCCTTCTTCATTTACCATATACTGAAAATGATCAAGCATCAGGATGCTGTTACGCAGGGTGATTCCAAAGACCGTCACAAACCCAACCATGGATCCCAGCGACAGATTTCCGCCGGTTATCCAGGCTCCAAAAATTCCGCCGACCAGTGCGAAGGGTACATTCAGAACAACCAGTAATAAATTTTGATAGTGTTTCAGTACTACATAAAGCAGCAACAGGATGCCGGCAAGTGCTATTAAACTGTAGATGAGCAGCTGCCGCCGCGACCGGGATTGAGCTTTTGCAGTTCCGGAAAATGATATGTAGGTCCCGGAAGGAAAAGAGATTTTTTTATGAATCGCTTTACGGGCCCGTTTGACAAACGCGCTTGCATTGCCGCCCGCCACATTGGCCGTGACCACCTGAACGCGACGAGCTCCCTGATGAAGTACCGAATAGGGCCCCGCTTCTTCCTGAATATTCGCCAGTTGGCCCAGGGTCACATAGGTTCCGGCCGGGCTCCTGAGTGGAAGCCTTCCGATTTGCTTGGGATTGTCGCGCAGAGAATCAGGAAGAATCACCCGCACATTGAAAGTCCGGTCCCCCTTATAGATTTGGCCGGCTTTCAGTCCTTCATACAGTGCCTGGAGTTTATTCATCACATCCACCGGCGTAAATCCCCAGCGGGCCAGTTTCTTTTTTTGGAGCCGAATAGATAAATGGGGGGCCCGGGGCGGGGCTTGTATGCGTACATCCCGGGCATGCGGCAAATTATACAGCAAGTTTCGGATTTGCCGGGCTTTCCGGGAAAGCACGCCGAGGTTGTTGCCGAAAATATTGACGACCACACCAGCCGTATAGCCCGAGATGGTTTCATCAATTCGTTCGGTCAGGAAGGTAGTTACCGCAAAATTTATACCTTTGAATTGACGCAGCGTTCGGCGGACCGCCCGTCGGGCTTTCTTGTATTTTGCGGCGGGAAGTGGTTTCAGGTCCAATTCGCACTCACTATGGTAGGGGCCATTGATATCCTCCGCTTCCGAAGAACGCCCGATCCTTTGGGCAAAGGCGCGTACATACGGCAGTTTTAGCAGCGCCTTCCCGACTTTTTTGCCTATCTTTTCCGACTGTTCAATTGAGCTGCCCGGCAGAAGCTGCATCTGTATAACATAATGGCCCTCTTTTAAATGGGGAAGGAATTGCTCGTTTAAGAAGGGAAATGCGGCAAAACCTATAATGAGAAGGATGAGTATTCCACCCATGATCGTCCGGGGATATGTTTCAACCGTCTTCAGCAGTGATATATATTTTGCTCTCAGCCAGCTGACGAGCGGAGGCGTGGAATGTTGTCCTTCTTTTCCAGTCATTAATGCCAGACTGAGGGCGGGTGTCAGCGTTATGGCCACCAGCAGCGATGCCAGGATAGACAAAATATAGGCGTACCCCAATGGCGCAAATAGTTTGCCGGCTACCCCCGAAATGGAAACGATGGGCAGAAAGACCAGAATAACCGCAAAAGAGGCAAAAACTACCGGAATCCGGACTTCCAGGGATGCTTCGTAGATAACTTGGATTGCCGATCTGGGTTGATCAAGCCGCCGGTTTTCCAGCAGGCGACGCAGAATATTTTCCACATCAATCACGGCATCATCCACCACCACGCCGATCGAAATGGCGAGGCCACCCAATGTCATCGTATTTAGGGTGATGCCAAATTTATCAAGAATGATAATGGCTGTGATAAGCGAGACCGGAATTGCCAAACAGGAAATGAGGGCCGTCCGCAGGTTAAACAGAAACAAAAATAACACCAGAATGACCAGCCCGCCCCCGACCAACAGATCAAAGTTAAGGTTATGAATAGCCGTCTGAATGAAATCCGCGGGACGAAATAAATGCGGATGCAGTTTGATATGGCGGGCTTTTAAACCAGGCTTTAAATTGTGCAGGGCCTGCCTGACCCGTCGGGTGACGTGCAGCGTATTGGCACCGTACTGGGAAAAAACATCGACTATCACCCCCTTTTTGCCGTTGATGGTGGCTCCCCCGACCGGTGGTTTATATCCGGTTTTAACTTTGGCGATATCTCCCAGGGTCACATTTTCGCCGTTTTCGTGTCGAATCACGGTCTGGGCCAGTTCTTTGGGGGTCAGCGACTGCCCGGATACCTGCATGGTGATCTGCTGATTGCCGGTATCGATAAAACCGGCCCCGCGTACGCCGGTGGCCTGCCGGGCTTTCGAAAGTACATCGTTCAGCGTCAAATGGTGCCGGTATAAAGCGTCGGGCTTAATCCTGATTTGCAGTTCCTTCGCCTTTTTCCCGAACACGACCACATTTGATACCCCCGGGACCGCCAGCAATTGGGGCTTGAGCGTCCACTTGGCCGATGTATGCAGCTGCATCAGCGATTTGGATTTTGATGTTAAACCGATCACAAGGATCCTTCCCATCGTTGAAGTGAGCGGAGTTATCACCGGTTTTACCCCTTTCGGAAGGGTGCCACTGAGAGAGGTGAGTCGTTCAGCAATCATCTGCCGGTCGCGGTAGATATCGCTGCCGGAATGAAAGGTAAG
>DASQZL010000050.1:0-5506 GCA_035638715.1 Balneolaceae bacterium | reverse complement strand
TTAAGGGCATCATACATTGTAAAAAATGTATTTTTTTAAGCCTGCAGTGGAATCAATAAATTTGACTCGAAATTTGCCTGGATTCTCTCGCAGCCCAAATTATTTACTAATCGTATCGAAGATTTTTTGGAGTCGCGGCCGTTGTTCCTCGACTGTCTCAGTTATTGAAGAAAGATTTTCATCCTGGTAGGGTTCGGATTTAGCAATCTCAAGACAATAATCCATTCCTTTCTCAAGATTTTTTTTATACTTTCGAAATTTTTTCAGATCGCTATCTGAACCTTCACTGTCTTGGACAAGATCTTTGAAAAAATCTACATACATCACGATTTCCTTGGCGAACATATGGGGACGTTCCTCGGGAACCAGCGAGGGGCTACGTCCATAGATATGATCAATCATTTCACGCAGACTGTATTCATTATCAAACCACTCAATATTTGGTCCGGGGCAAATCGCCTGTGGAGCGCGATGTTCTTCAAGGATGCCGAGATCTATCAAAGCACCATTGCCGAGATGCACACACAGGCATTCCTGATTCATTACCTCCTGGCGCTTCTTCTCCTTTTCGGATTCCTCAATATCCATGTGGTTAATCTGGTCAAGTTTAAGGAGCTGATACTGATTTGAAGCGGTACAGATAGGTTTTTCAGTAAACTCAGTATTAAATTCCAAGAGCCCTTTGGGGCACTGGGAGCCCGGTTTTCCTTTCTCGATACGCTTTTCATGCCATTTGCTGGAACCGGTGTTTCGCACGTTGTTATATGGTACGCCCAAGGGTGACATTGGCGAAGCCCAGCTTATATAAAGGTCCGTCTCCTTCGCATTTTCCAACAGGTTACGCGTCATTTTATCTACGGTCGTTGCCTCCGGTACTAACAGAAAGGGACTGCCCCAGCCGGTAGCATCCATCTCGAAATCGTCAAGCAATCGCTTTGCTTCGCCGCTGGTGCCAATTCCTCCCTGAACGGTTATCTGAGGTTCAAGAGGTTCCCAATCCGGGGAAAATCCTTCGCCATGATCCTCATAATACTTTTTGATCAAAGGTCGAATAGCAGTGCTAAGCATGTCTCGTTTTTCTCGGAATTCCTTTAAAAGGCTTGGCAGTAAATGCCCGTTTGACGGAAAGGCGTGTCCGCCGCAATTCAATCCCGATTCAATCCGGTATTCAAATACTTCAATCCCCTTCTTTGCCAGATATTTTCCCTGGATGAGTGCCGATCGGAAATCGCTCACTTTCAAAATGATTTTCTTCTTAATTTTACCTTTGGCATCCCGGTAAAAATCCTTGAATTCAGTAATGTAATTATACAAGCGGGGGTTGAAGCCCGCCGAAAGAACCAGGCTTGATGCGAGATTGCTTTGAGCGAATCCCCGAAGAGCTGCATTTGCATCGCTGTATTCGGGGCTGAGGGGCTGACCATTCTTTTCATAATTCAGTCCATCTACCTTGGCCATAATGTTTACATCGATGGAGCCGGGTTGCATTAAGGATGTTAGTTCATAAGCAAGCTTATCCCGAAGTTTTCCCGGTTGCGTATCGATCAGCTTATTGTACATCTGCCTTAGCCGACTGTCCTCGGGCAATAATTCAAAATACCTGGCCTTGTCGTTCTTCTCAAAAAAAGGCTGATCCTTGATCGATTCGAATTTTAGCTGTACAATTTTCTGAACAAGATTCAGGTAAGCGGTAATACGTCGTGCACGACCATCTTCAGCATTCCTGGGAATATTCGAATAAGGCAATTTTAATTTTTGGCTGTAAAATTTTCGGATACGCTCGATTAATAAATCATCAACAATTGAAATAACCGAATTTATACCGAAGGGACCGACGCGGATTGGCGAATCGATAGAGTGTCCCGTGCCCATTACCGGAATAGAAAATGAGTGAAAGAAATTATTCATAATGTCAGATTTTTGATGAGATGTTTTCATTTTATTTCTCAAGACAGGAGGATATGAGGAGTTGAGACCATTAATTCAATTTAACTTTTTCTCGAGTGCCAGTGCCCTTGGAAACAGCGTACCATCCTCCAGTTGCACCTGCCTTAGCATAATTTTTTCGAGCTCTTTGAGATTTTTAAACAGGATATGATGGGTAATACAGGTCTCATTGGTTGGAAAAAAGTCGGTAATCAATTTCTGAATTTTCGCAAAAATGTCTTTAATATTCGCATGGTCTTGCTTTAATCTCCGGATAGAGTTGGCAACCGTTCTGTAAAATAGTCCTTCTACTTGCTTCTGCCGGTCATTTTTCCACTTAATCAATTGCCTGATATGGGGAAACAATACCTGTTCTTCGATCTCAAGATGATTTGATATTTTTTCTCTTAAGATCAAAAACTCATATAAAATATCACTGATCTCTTCCTCATGCATTCCGTAAACCTCGATTACTTTTTTCGCACGGAATTCTATATCAGGCAATTTTTTACGCACAGACCGATGATGATTATTTACAGTGTGATTAATCAGCGAATCAAGCGAAATACTATTATAATTATATGGATTAGACTCATCCGCATTGAATGTAGTCAAATGGTCCTTCACAGATTCCGTAATACGTCCATTTCTGCTACAGGCATCACCTTTACCCGGCCTGCTGCAGCAACCGAGGTTCACACCAAAGTATTCGAAAATTTGCGCCGCTCGATAGTCCTCCGCTACAAATCGCACCACAGTCGATTTCCTGAATGAATTATTCATGACAAATTCATCTCATTAATTCAAATGTACATTTAAAGTGTTATGATATTAAAGCCAACTCTTATATTGGTTTTCAAACTGAAAAAAATTCGGCGAAGCGAACGCAAATGCTTGTGCTTTGAATAACAGTCCAATCTTATAATTACTTGCAGTCAACATAGCATTGAACCGGGTCAAAAAGAGCATCATCAAAGCTTTTCAACAATTCCCTTCTCCATAATTAATGCAATTCTCATTCCAAACAGATGTCCGAGCTGATTTTTTTGCTATCTTGATTTATTTGAGGCCACAGAAATTGGCTGCATTTTATAACTGAACAAGAAAAGAATAAAGATCAGCGGTATTGACAATAAAACAGTTGATTATTGGCTTGGCCGTTATGAAGAGGTTTCCCCTGCGGAGATCTGATGAGGCCGTTTCTAAAAGGATAGGATCAATCGCTGTAAATATAAATAAGCGATAAGCAATGCCGAATGCTATTTATGGTTTCTGGCTTATCGATTTCAGACCCGCGTATTTCACCCTGTATATGGATTATATCAGGCAGGGCTATCGCGGAATGATATTTTAAAAGTTGGAAAATATGCCCTTCTTATTTAGTGCGTGAATTGCATTTATGCAATTATCATCATCACCATTTATTGCAAAATTGCAAAATATACGGTAATGAACGGAGAATATATCAAATGGTGAAAATGGATCAATCCGGAAAAACCATCGCTTTCCCCCGGTATTTCCGGTAGGAAAATTCAATAAGAAATACCAACAGAATCATTCCGCCCAAGATAAAAAGCTTGGAAGGGGCATGACTAATCGTATACCAAAGCAGGGCCGCAAAGGCAACGAGGCATCCGACCAGTCCTACAATGGAAATCCAGCGTTTACTGTCGGTTTTTGCCGCCATTTTAACATTCGAGGCATTCACCGTGGCGAAAATGAGCAAAAAGCCCGAGCTACCCATAGTGGAGATCTGTGATAAGTCCGCTGTGTTAGCCAGTAAAATGGCAAGTACGGTGGTGATGATGAGTCCCTCAAGCGGCTGATTCCAAATTTTCTTCTCGAGCATGGCCGGCAGCTCTCCTTCTTTAGCGATAATATAACTGAGGCGTGAAGCACCATATAACGTAGCATTTATTGCCGAGAAGGTCGAAAGCATCGCGGCGACCGATATCAGCGTAAAACCCGGCTGACCTAAAAATGGTTTGGCAGCTTCTGCAAGGGCATAATCTTTAGCCTGAATAATCTTGGTAACCGGCAAATTACCGACGCTCACAATAGCAATCAGGACATAAAGCACGATCACAAATCCGACGGCTGAATATAATGCCCAGGGCAGGTTTGTTTCGGGATTCGTAATATCCTGGGCGGTATTCGCGATAAGTTCAAATCCCTCATAAGCCAGAAAAATGATCATCCCGCCCGCTACTACTTGTACGATGGGCGTCCAGTTACCAACTGCAAGATGAGTCGTATTCACCCCCTGGAATCCTACCGCAACAAAGATAATAAGAATAATCAACTTAATGGCCACCACATAGGTTTCGGCTTCGCTTACGGCCGATGCACTTAAGACATTAAGCAATGCCGGCGTCAAAATACCAAGCGTAATGAGGATGTGCTTCATCAGCGGCTGGTATGCACTTGGAAAAAATGTAGCCCCATAACTGCCAAAGGCATACGAATACAGAGCCAGCATGATGATGTAGCTGATCCACAACAAGTTGTTGAGCGCACCCGTAAAAAGCTCAACGCCGAATGCCTGGTCGAGGTAATAAACGGTCCCGCCCTGACTTTGAAAATGAACCGATAACTTGGCATACGAGTAAGAAGTTATTAAAGCTACGAAACCTGCAATCAGAAAGGCCAAAGGGGTACCACCGTGTGCCAGCTGGACCGCCAGCCCAAGTACAGCAAAAATCCCTCCGCCGACCATTCCGCCAATTCCAATGGAAACTGCTCCCCAATACCCGATTTTATCTGATGACATATTATGCTATTAATTTTAGAATGAAATTACCAGAATAGATTAAAGGTACCATTTTTCAATTCACATTTTGTATCTGTTTATAATGATATTATTTATTAACGCATCTGAGGCCGTATAGATTCAGGAATTATCAAAAATGACGAAAAAGAGCTAAAAACCTTCAACCGACATCATCGGTCAGAAAGGATAACCGCGAGCAAAAAATAGTATTCAGCTTCTAACAGATAGATTTATACAATTAATTTTTGCTAATTATCTTAAGTACTAAACGGTTATACAGTATAAGCAAACTACATTAAACATCCTGATATGAAGTCTTCAGGCACCATTATTATCTCTTTTATTCAGCAACTGATAGGTAAATACTTTCATAAAATCGCTTATCAAGAACCAGATAATGACATACGCCCAAATTAAGCCCGCATGTTCCCAGCCTACGGGCTTCATCAAAAATCCATAGACGGCCACCAGTGTCCCGACAATTGTAGCTGAAAAAGCGGGAATAAAAAACTTCCGTGCCGGAAAGGGTTTTTGCCAAAAATGCCGTTCGCCGGCGCGGGTGATGTAAATAGTAGAATTACTGGCAACCACCAGTTTTAAAAAGATAAATGCCTGTATCATTGCCATTGAAAATCCCATGCGTTCTACGATATAATAAAGTGAAAACGATGATATCACCCCTACGATGCCAAGGACGGAAGCTATAATCATGACATCGTTCATTTTCCACCGCACCGGTGTCGGGTTGGTTTTTACTTTATCATAGGCAATCATCATGATCGGTACATCATTCAGCAAGGCAAGGAAGAT
>DASQZL010000049.1:0-14286 GCA_035638715.1 Balneolaceae bacterium | reverse complement strand
TAATCAATCAGATTTTTGCGCTTTTTATACTGGTGCCAGCGGCCCCCAAATCGTTTCCGATTATATTTATCTACCATTTTTTTAGCCTTGGCGAATTTTTCTTCAAATTTTTCTTCAAATTCTTCGCTGTCTTCAGGTGGTAGTGATAACGTTTTACCCTTCTGGACACCATCCTCTGTTCGTAAATTAATTTCCAGCACGGGATGCCCATGTCGCTGGCTTATTGAAATGCCCGGATAACCGGAATTTGTCGTTTTATACTGTATAGTTTCATCTTTCCCACCGCAATATTGTTGCCAGCGTTCCAGTATATGATCACGATAACTGATAGCCTGAGCCAGTGCTTCCTCCATTGATCCACACTGCGATACCGAAAACATCTGGGCATATTGTTTTCCATCACGTTGGATGCGGACATAATATCCATGTAAATGCTGCTTTGGATAGTCCATTTTCGTTATATTTTTTAATTTACTCATATTTGATTGTGACCTTATTATGTTGAGTGGTTTTACCTTTCGAAGACTTTGCAGACAGGACCAACACGGTAAAAATGAAAGCTATACCACTCATTTTATTTCGTGTATAATATAATATAACGACATAATAAGTCAAATCTTATTGGTTATCTGAACAAGGCTAATTTCCGGTGCTATTTTATAATATCGAAAGTGATCAATAAATTCATATCAATATTGAAATATTTATACCTTTTCAAAAGCCTGCAACTATTTTCATAATGGGCTTTCCCAGTAGAAGTAGATGGTTTCAAAGAAGTCACAGCCAAATTTTCTGCAATAGGAAGGCAGTCTTTTTATAATTAGAAGGGAAAATTATTGATTGTGATGGCCTTTTGCATCACCTCGTATTTAACCACTTCCGCGGGCATCCCCTGGAGCGATCCAAACTCTTTCTTCGAGTTTAGGTTAATCAATAGAAAGTGGGATAAATCAGATAACCAATTCGTGCTCCAGCGCATAACGAATAATTTCGGCGTTTGAATCCAAATTCATCTTTCCCTTAATTCTTCGGCGATAGGAATGAATTGTTTGTACACTAAGCGAGAGCATATCAGCGATTTCGCTCACTTTTTTTCCGTTTGCTATCAGCGACAGGACTTCATATTCACGGTCCGAAAGCTGTTGATGCGGCAAAATTTCCGGGTCATCGGTTAATTGTCTGGCCAATTCCTCTGCCACCTCAGCATTTATATAAAGTTTATTCTCTTGTACAATTTTGCGAATCGCTTTTATCAATTCCGTGCGATAAGCCTTTTTATTTAAATATCCGGATGCGCCTGCTTTAAAAGCTCTCAACGCAAAATGCTCCTCGAGATGCATGCTTAAAACTAAAGTGGGGATTTGGGGATACATTTTTTTTAGATCATGAAGAATGTCTATTCCATTTCTATCGGAGAGCTCTATATCCAGTAATATTATATCAGGTGTTTTTTTTGACAATAGGTTCAGTAAGGCTGCTGCCCCTGCAACTTCGCCGATTATTTCAGCATTTAAATTACTTTCAATTAAAACATTCCGTATTCCTATTCGCATTAGTGGATGATCATCAACTATAATAATCTTCATAATTTTCCTGCTCCTGATGAACTTGCATCATATCATATTCTTTTTTAATTGAATACTGTAATCAATGATCATGTTTCTCACAATTAAAAATATTAATAAATTTTAATTGTAAGTTTAAAAATATTACTGTGATGCTGGTTATTTTATTCCCGTCATTACATCCTTACAGGCACTAATTTTGTTTCCTCTCAGAAAATGAATTGGATCTATAATCCGAAGTGTGTTTCATATTGCTGCTTTTGCTGAATTCCGGGAAGACATCTCTATCTGCAGCTATACCGATGGTCAAATAGATTGTAATCATCCCTACCAATACCGTCCATATTACCCAAAACCACGCTGCTAAATAGCCCAGTTTCCATAAAACTAAATCCAAGATACAATTCATCCCTGTGATAATAAATACCAGAGTTAATGATAGCGTAAACATCCCAATTACTACGTCGAACATTTGAAAAAGCTTATCAAGCCTAAAATGAGTAGCAAGATATTTTAAGTATTTTATGATTACCTGAAACTGCCTGACTGCCCAATGGAACCTGTCTATTGTTGTCTTTTTGGAGGAAATATATAATGGAGTCCATACCTCCGTTTCAGGAGCAAAGTCGACCTGCAATCCATTTGACTGTAATAACATAAAGTATTCAAACTTATCTTGCGTCTGAGAAATTTTAATCTGACATATTTCAATGGGTTTATTCTGCAGAACCTCCGTTTTAAAACACATACCACTTCCCAAAAGTAGGGATCCAAGTCCAAGTTTTTTTCGTCCCAGCCCAGTTATAAATGTTAGTAACAACCAGCAAGCACGTTTATATCTTACTTTCCAGGTTGTTTGATAAGAAATTCTCCGGTTGGCGCTTTGAATAATGGTACTTCCTTCTGCCAGATATTGATTCATAACTTCAAGAAAATTACCCGAAATAAAATCATTCGGCTTAACAAATACAATGGCATCGTATTTCTTATCCATTTGTTCCACCTGCTCAAGCATCCATGGCAGGATATCAGTTTGACTACCCTGGTCAGAACTGGAACCGCGTTCACGAACTTTGGCACCTAATTTCTTAGCAACACTTACAGTATCATCTGTACAATTATCAGCGACAACCATTAAATCATATAAATTCCAGGGATATACCAGTCCGGCCAGGCTATATAAAGTCTTGGATGTTTCCTCTTCATTATTATGGGATTGGACAACAATAAGAAATGAATGTTCAAATACAGGCTTTACGATCTTTTTATAGGGTGAGAAAAGAGCAAAAAGACCAAGCATGAATGGGTAACCAATAAAAAGCAGGGCTCCAAACATCAATGCATATTCAAAAATTACATAAAGTATCATCATGAATTCTCCAATCCAGGATTGTTCTTTTCTTTCTTAAAAATATTTTTGGGTTATCGACTTCCGGTCATTTTTTTCAAAAAACTTAGTCACTTATTCATGGCATTCATTTCCTTTTTGCTAAAAAAAGCGGTTCCAGAAAGCCGCTATGTGATATCACAAATGCTTTATGGCACCTAATCATGACTTCAAATTTAATCCGCTTAGGGTCCTGCAAACATATTATGTTAAGCAGCAACCACTTATTTTAAAAAACATGCATTTACCTCTCATTTAATATCTTGTACAATAGCTGTGCCAAATAATCTAAATGATTTCAAATGCGACCTTCTAAAGTATAAATCCTATCTAATGGCTCATTATCCCTTTTAGGATCAATGTTTATTTCTGCTTCCCAAGCAAAATTACACGCTCTCCTAAGCTTATGTGCGTTCTATTTACACAGTATTGAACGATACTCGTAAGAATGAATCTATTAAATGAGGTAACTCCATGTCTCGAAACGTATTATATTATTTTAGAGACAGAAATTAAGTTTGGCATATTTATTGTACTTAAAAGATAAAATCAAGCTTGCAAAGCAGACGGGCCAAAGAACGGTTCATGTATTTAGCAATGACTCGAAAACCTTTTCAGCTATGACCTTTCGTCTCTCATTTGATAATGATATCATGCAAGATTCCTTTTTGTTTGATGTTGAAAAATCGTATAAAAGCATGCTCATGCAAAATATCATAGGCAAAGTCATTGATTTGGCTAAGCTTGATGTACCCGTTATTCTTATAGGCGAAATTGGTACGGGAAAAAAAAGAATAGCCCAATTAATGCATGAAAACAGCTCCCGTTCCTCCCATCCATTTTATTCTTTCTACTGCTTGGATCTTACAGATGAGGAGTATGAAGAAGCTTTCAGGGAACAGCTACTTTTCAAAGACGACCATTTTGTACTCAAATATAATGTTATCGAAAAATCCTCAAATGGGATCTTATATCTTGATCAGTTTTCAGAACTGCCCGGTGATCTTATGATAAATGTCCTGAAATCATTTCAAAAAGGAACTGAACAGCTTTTCCGGTATAATGAAACAGCAAAACCCCGCCTTATACTATCCGTAAATATGGAATCGTATGCCAAGCTGGTTAATACCTCAAACTGGAAATTGATATTGGGTATGCTAAATCCACAGGTGATAATGATTCCTCCCCTGCGGGAGCGCAAAGAAGATATTCCCCTGTTAATTAATTCTTTTATAAGGGAACTAAAATCCAAATCCAATAAATTTAGTGAGCTCTCAATTTCTGATGACGCACTCAATGCCTGTAATTCTTATAGCTGGCCTGGTAATATGAGGCAACTTAATAATGCGCTTCTGCAGGGAGCCGTCTTATCTCATGGAAAAACTATTGAAAGTCACCATTTTCCTTTTTCAATGAACTGGAAACTTCCATACAAACTCGGAAGGAATATTTAAATATAGATTACTAAATCACTAATCTGAGGTTTTCGGGCGTCTATTTTGATTAATCGAGCTCTTTATATTTATCGAGCTTATTATGCAGCGTTTTGCGAGCAAAACCTAATATTTTAGCAGCCTTTGTTTTGTTGTTATCAACTGAACTAAGGGTTCGTTCTATTACGCGCCGTTCAATTTCTTCAAGACTCATGCCTATGGGAATTTGTACCATATCTTCGTGTTCATAACCTGCTGCCGGACCTAAAGAGGTCTTTGGCATCTGATTTTTTCTAATACTCGCGGGCAACATATCTGTGGTGATAAGACGTCCGCCAGAAAAAACAACCGCTCGTTCAATTACATTTCTCAATTCCCGCACATTACCCGGCCAGTCATATTCCATGAATAAATCCATACATTCTTCGTCAATTCCCACTTTTTCGATATCATAGCAGGCGGTAAAATGATTCAGAAAATAATCAGTCAATAATGAAATATCGTCCTTCCGGTGTCTTAACGGCGGCACATATAACTCAACGACATTTAATCGATAATAGAGATCTTCTCTGAAAGAACCCGACTTCACCTGATCCAGCAGCACTTTATTCGTCGCTGAAATAAGCCTTAAATCGACTTGTATTTCTTCTTTTCCACCAACTCTCCGAAAGGAGCCCAATTCTACGGCCCGAAGTAATTTTACTTGAACATCCAACGGCATCTCTCCAACTTCATCCAAAAACAGGGTGCCATTATCTGCTAATTCAAAACATCCTTCTTTTTTTTGATTTGCCCCTGTAAATGCCCCTTTTTCATGCCCGAAGAGCTCACTTTCAACCAAATCAGTTGGTATTGCACCACAATTAATAGTGACCATTTTACCCCGGGGACGGTTACAATGGTAATTCAGTAACCGTGCTAACACTTCTTTACCCGTACCATTTTCTCCGGTTATCAGCACGGAAGCATTGGTTCCTGCTACTAATTTTATCTTTTCAAGCAGATCCAGCATAATTGAATTCTGCGTAATAAAGAATGGCTTGTTCGTTTGTTTTTTTCCGTAACTTCCTCTCGCATATTGTCCCATATTCTTAATACCTTTGTCTCTATTGATGATATCCCTTATTGGATCATAAATATAGTACAAACATACTCCTTCATTGCAAACAGAAGGATTTATATATTTGCCGTCATACTTTTTATGGCAGCTTATAGTAGAATATATTACCCTGAGGAATAGGTAACAGTCATCACTGCCCGGCTGTAGGGGGGGGATGAATGACACTCTTTTACTCTTGACGTGCCGTTTAGAGCTGTTATTAAGAATTAAGGCTAAATCTACTTTTTATGTTTCAAGAGCCATTTCTCTGAATTTAATATTAGAATCGACCAAGTCATAATAACTGCCCTCCTGTACAATTTCACCCTCTTCCATAAAGTAAAGCGTATCGCAGTTTTTAACGGAAGTAAGGCGGTGAGCAATCATTATTAGGGTATGATCACCTATAAGCGATTCAATAGCATCAATAATCTGTTTTTCTGTAATATTATCAAGCGATGAGGTTGCTTCATCCATCACTAATACATTGGGATTGTGATACAATGCCCGGGCTATTCCCAGTCGTTGCCGCTGCCCGCCCGATAATCGCGCTCCATGCTCTCCGACTATGGTATACAGCCCATCCGAGAGACGTTCAACCAGCGTTTCCAGTTGAGCCAGCCTTATTGCCTCCATCACCTTGGCGTCATCAATTTCATCTTCCGGTAATCCAAAAGCCACATTTTCCCGAAGTGTTTCGTCAGAAAGATATATTGACTGCGGTATATACCCGACGTTTCGCTGCCACGCGGAAATATTTTTAGCAATATCTGTCCCGTCCACATAAATAGTACCCTCATCCGGTTCTAATAATCCCAAAATAGTATCAACAATCGTTGTTTTACCAGCGCCCGAGGCGCCAACAAATGCGATTGCTTCTCCCTTTTTTATATTGAGCGAAACCCTATTCAGCGCGCGTTCTTTGCTATTTGGATAATGATAGCTCAAATTTTCTATCCGGATTTCGTTCTTAAAGGTTAACTTTTCCTTGCTTTTTCGCTCTTTCTTAAACCTTGTATTAAATTGTTCCAGTTCCTTAAGATCGGCATAAATAGGATTAATAGAGACTATGCTGTAGCGCAATTTGGTGAAAATAGTTGCTATTTTCTGGACGGACGGCATCAACCGAACGGTAGCCATGGCAAAAAGTGTAAGTATAGGAATAATAGCTGACATGGATCGACCCTGCCAGATTAATAAAATTGCCACCATCAACATTCCCATTATAGCTGTTGTTTCACTGATCGGTCGGGGTACTTGCTGAATAAACCGGATATAAGCTTCTATAAGCGTACTTTTGTAAACCTCATTGCGAAACTTTTCAATAAGTCCTTCCTCCCTGTTTAATATTCGGGCGTCTTTAATACCCCCTATTCCCTGACTCAGAGCTTTGATTATATTGGCTCGCCTCTCCTGCACTTCCTCCCCATATTTTGCCATTTTCTTCTTATTCAGCATAATGAATGAGCCTGCCCCCAATACTGCCAGACCAATGACAATCAGCGTAATCAGAGGCTCCATTACAAACAGAAAAACAAGTATTGCCAGTGCCATTATTGTTTCTCTGATCATCTGTAATATATTTGAAACCACACTTTTGATAAATATATACGCTTCCTGCGTTGTATTTCGTATTAATTCAGCGGTATTCCGCTGCAGATGAAATACAAACGGAGCCTGCATATATGCACACATAAGTCGATGGCACAGAGTGTATTGACGCCTGTAAATGAAATGGGCTTCAAAATAATTAAACGAAATCATATAGATACTCTTGATTATATATATCCCCAGCAAAGCGCCAGAACCCCATAAAAGGAGATCGTGCCCGGATGTGATATGTAAAGTTGTTAATACGGGCTTCAGCCAATCAATTTGCATTACTTTTGAGGGTTCGGCTACGATAGCCACAAAAGCCGGAATCATTCCTATGCCTACTACTTCCATCGCTGCAGCTATTAACATAAAAAATAAAAGTACCCCCATCTTTATGGGATCCCCCTTGGGCAACAGATAAAACATTTTTTTTAATTGTTTATACAAAATTGACCACCGAAGTATTAAGTTAGAGTTAATAGATCATTGTATTCATTGGCATTGCATGTATCGGACACGTAACCCGCGCTGCGCCCCAATAATTGTAAAAATGATTTTTTCATAATCCCCAAAAGGAAATTATGGCTTTAATCAATTAAAATTATATCCTTTTATATTTATCATAATTCTTATACATCGCCTGATGGTAACCGTTGCCATAATAGCTGCTGGATTCATTACGATAATTAAAGTTATTGAGGACGATATTCGTTACATTTGCATTTATCTGTCTCAGCTCTTCCATCGTTTTGTGCAACATCCCCTTATTTGTTTTTTCATGTTGGGCTAACAAAATTGTGGCCTCGGCATATTTTAGGAGTGCACTGGAATCACTAATGACCCCATAAGGAGGAGTGTCAATAATAATAACATCAAAAATATCCTCCATTTTCTTCAGTAACTGTTTTAGCTTGTGACTATTCGATAAAATGTCAGGCATCTCGGCACCCCGTCCCGCCGTTATTAGCTTCAGCGTTTCCAGATCCGTTTCTTTGAGTACATTCTCGAACGAAATGTCACCACTCAAATAATCACTTAACCCATGTTCATCCGCAATACCAAAATACTTCTGAATTTTAGGTTGTCGAAAATCGGCATCAATCACCAAGGTCCAATATCCCTCTTCGGCAAAAGCTATAGCCAGGTTGGCTGAAAGGGTCGACTTGCCATCTCCCTTCTCAGGGCTTGTTATCACAATAGATTTAGGTGGAGATTCACCATTTTGATAAGTTATATTATTTTTTAGTCGCCGTATTTCTTCTGCAGCAATACCGCTGCGATTATTGATCATTACGATCTCTTGTGGGACTTTGCCCGCCCCCTTTTTGAATGATTTTTCATTTTCTTGTGTCACTTCTTCAATTTTTGGGATGACAGAGATGGAGGGCAAATAAATGGTTTTCAGCTCACCGACGTCATTAACACTGTTATCTCTGAATTCACGAATGGAAATATAACCGGCGGCCATAAGTCCCCCCAGCATTAATCCCAACAGCAAGTATATTTTTTTCACGGGACTTACCGGGCTACCGGGAATAACAGCCGGATCAACAATATGGCCGTAGCCGAATTGTGAATTTTTTAATAATGATATATCTGAATATTTCTTGGAGACATTAACATAAAGCTCTTCATTGATTTTCACATTCCGCTTCAGCTTTGCCAGTTTAACCATTCCCCGGGGGAGTTCATTAAATTTGGCATCCATTTGAATCTTTTGCCTCGTAAGAGCTTGCTTCCTGGCTTCCAATTGTTTCTGCTGGATTTTTAAGTCATCCAACCGGCTTTGCAAACTTGAAACCAAATTCGCCTGGTTTTCGATATTAATACCCGTAAACTCATTGTTTTTTGTATAAAGATTTTTGGATAAATTTTTAAGCTCTCCCTTTAATCGAGCTATTTGTTTATTCAAAAGCTGAAGGCGTGGAGGCAGCGTATCGTGCTTTAATATGCCGGGATACTTGGAGATGAGTGCCGAACGTTGCTCCTCATATTGGGCCAGCTCTTTTTGTGAGGCTTTAATACGGGGCCCAACGGCATCGGTAAGTTGTTTAGCAAATCCCGGGCTAATATTATCAAGCTGCTTTTTATAGTCGGCAATATTTTTCTTAACGGTTCTTAACTTTAAATTGACATTTTGTAATTCGGCCCCGGTGTTTGCCCGCTGGCTGACCATGCTTGTTGCTTGCTGATTTACCTGAACGATGCCTGTCGAATCCATATAGTTGCGGAGCGCTCTTTCCGCATTATTAAGTTTTTCCTTCAGCTTTTCTTTATCCCGCTTCAGGAAATGAGCGGTGGAAGTTGCAGCCTGTCGGTTTTCCTGTCTCGAATGATCGATATAATTATGCATTACTACGTTTACAACCCGAGCCGCTTCTTTGGGGGAAGTACTTTTATAAACAATTTTGACGATTGCCGCCTTTTCATCAGGTTGCATAAAATCAATATTATTTCTTATTGTATAAGCTATTGCTTTTTTTGAAGCGCGAACTTTGGTACCGTTCTTCAGTTTCTGCCAGTAAATCGGATATTGTTTGATATTTTTGGGTTTATTTTCCAGCAGCCTTTGTGCCACTTCCCTTGAAAACTTTCTGGAACGCAGTACCTGTAATTCATTTTCCAGCGTCGAGCTGGTACCATATCCCGTTGTCTGAGAAATTACATTGGACGAATTTGAAAGTGCATCGCTGGTTGAATGGTCGCCTGATGTTATCATCAAGCTGCCTGTGCTCTGATAAACAGGGGTAACCACATAAGCATATGACAATGCGCCTATCGCCCCCGCAACAAGGAACAGAAGTATAATCCATTTATACTTCAATAATAATGATATGATTTTACGTGGGTTCAGACTATTATCCCTCTTTTCAAAGAAATTATTGTTGTGATGAAGATATCCAACCTCGTTGGGAGGCCCGCCTTGTGAATTATGAGTATGTTTTGGCAAAGACTTTGACATTTTATTCTCTCCTGCTTCAGATTTAAATGATTTAAAAACATTTTATTTATGGCCACTAAAACAGCCTATCAAAATTATTTGGCCACTGTTGTATTATTTAACTGATCTTTAATTTTCCCATTCTTTTTGTATGAATAGGTCGGTACCATTGATTTCAAATGATATCTGATCTCTCCTGTCTTAGCCGTTTTCAAAATATCAAACATATCAGCTATCTTTTGATCAAGATCCTCAACATCCAGTTTTCTGCTGCAAATAGCTTTGGAAATTTCACTATGTTCTGTTTCAACTTTTCCCTCCTCAACGTTGAGGAGCTCTTCAAATAGCTTTTCCCCGGGACGTATGCCGGTAAACTTGATATCAATATCCTTACCCGGCTCCAGATTATGTAGTCGTATCAGATCTTCAGCCATATCCAGTATCTTAACGGGTGTCCCCATATCCAGCACAAAAACCTCGCCCCCCTCTCCCATTGCCCCGGCCTGCATGACTAATAATACGGCTTCCGGGATAGTCATGAAGTAACGTTTCATATCCGGATCGGTGACGGTAACAGGACCTCCATCCTTAATTTGTTCGATAAATAACGGGACGACAGACCCTCGCGACCCCAGGACATTGCCAAATCGAACGGAGACAAACCTGGTGGTTCCCATTTCGTTTTGCGCCATGCAAATTTCTTCGGCCACACGCTTGGTTGCCCCCATCACATTTGTGGGATTTACCGCTTTATCAGTAGACACCATCACAAATTTATCCACTTCATGTTTGCACGCGAGTGAAGCAAGCAACAGCGTGCCGCCAATATTTACCTTGATCGCTTCTTCTGGAAAAATTTCCATCATGGGTACATGTTTATAAGCGGCCGCATGAAAAATAACTTCGGGCTCATATTGCGAAAGTATTTTACCCATTTTATCTTCATCTGTAATGCTTGCCACACAAGGCGTGACCTCGACGTCCTGACCTTTAAATTCATTCTCAAGATGGAACAATTCTGTTTCGTCAATATCCAGTGCGATTAGCTGACTTGGCTGCAAACTTGCGCATTGCTGAATAAGCTCGCTACCTATGGAGCCACCCGCACCTGTTACAAGAATTACTTTCCCGGCTATGCTTTTTTTTATGGATTTGAAATCAATTTCAACTGGTTTACGGCCCAGTATATCCTCAATTTGTACATCACGAATGTGTCTGAAGCCAACCGGATTATCAGTAAGTGAATGAAACGAAGGCAGAATTTTTATATTAATTTCCGGACAAAGTTCTTTGGCTTTTTCAATAATCGCCTTGAGATCTTTTTTAGGATATTGGGGAAAGGCTACAATTAATTGATCGACCGATTTATTCTGTAAGTAGGTCATCATTCGCTTTTTTCCACCCAAAACCTTAACGCCGTGGAGTCGCAAGCCGACCATCGCCCGGTCATCAAATATTGCATGGACCGTCAGCCCCCAGTTGTTGTGCAACAGAATATCTCTTAAAATTTGTTCACCTTCGCTGTCTGCTCCAAAAATAATGGTATGCTTTTGCTCGTGGCCGGAGGTTTGTAACAACCCTAAATAAAGCCGCTTGGCAATCCTAAAGCCACCAATGGCAAGAATTGCTATCATAATTACCAGTCCGGTAAACACATATTCATACGTACCGATCACCAAAAATAATGGAGCAATAATCATAGACAGGCCACCTCCTGCCAGAACCCCCATGATTAACCTTATCAAATCTTTTAAGCTTGTATACTTCCAGCTTACCAGATACATTCTAAACATGGCTAACCCAAACAAGACCGACCCTGTAATGATAAAAGTATCTGTTGTCGGAAATGGCCGACTATTTTTTACCAATGGGGAAAGAATCAGATAAGCTATCTCAGCAGAAAATACCAACGCCACGGCATCACCAGCCAAAAAGAATAAACCTCTCGTAAATCTGTTCTGATATTTTTGTTTATAGCTTGTCGGCAGAATATTCATATATATCTTCGCTCAATAACTCTTGATTCTAAATCCTTTTAGTGCAACAACAATTATTACTACCTATAAAAAGATGATAAAGCACTTAGTTTTGCTAACACTGTTTTCCTTTAAATACTAATACAAGAGGTATGCCAATTCATCAGGCCTGAACTAAAGAAATTTATAATTCTATTGGACCTTGGTTTCGAAGGCCTTAAATGCCCTTTTAACGGGGTGATAATGATCAAATAGAATTTGCTGCCGTTAGCGCTCGGGCCCTGTAAAGAGCTGTTGTGTTATAATTATTCAACTCTTCGAGTAAAAGTTACTCTTCTGAAGTAATGTGAATTGTATTGATATTTTATCTTCACTCTTCTTTAAACAAATAGTTTCGTTTGTTATGAATGGGAGCTCTCACTCTCCTGCAAAAAAATTCTTGTTAGTCCCTCAACGGACCCGCCCGAATCGGGCTTTTGTTTTATTAGGCAACTCTTAATCGTAGTGACAATACGTAAGCGCTCTTCATTGTCAAGGTTGCTTCCGGAAGGCAGACACAGGCCATACTCAAACAGCCAGTCTGAAATTCCATTGCCATAATAGGGACAGTCTTCATAAAGAGGCTGTAAATGCATCGGTTTCCATAGCGGTCGGCTTTCAATATTCTCTTTTTCAAGCGCCAGGCGAATATCCTCTCGTGTGACGCCACCGGTCTCTTCAGGAATAACCAATATAGTGCTTAGCCACCGGTTACTAAAAAAACCCTGTGGTTCCTTCAAAAAATAAATTCTCTGAAAAGCTCCATCCTCATTGGGATTTGATTTGGCTAAAGATTCTCTGTCATTTTCACCGAGCCAACAGCCATTTAATTCATTAAAATAATAGTCGTGATTTGCCCGGCGGGTTTTAATTCGATCATTCAAAACCTCCATTTGTCCACGTCCTATACCCGCTACGATATTGCTCATACGATAATTATATCCGAGCTGCGAGTGCTGGTAATGGGGAGCTTCATCCCGAGCCTGTGTTGCAAGAAAGCGTGCCTGTTTGATCAATCTTTCATCGGTGCTCAGCACAGCACCACCTCCCGAAGTGGTGATGATTTTATTTCCATTAAAAGACAGAACGGAAAGATGTCCCAAACGGCCACATTTCTTGCCATTGATGGAGGCCCCCAGTGCTTCTGCAGCATCTTCAATGACGGGTATATCATATCTACCTGCGATCTGAAGAATTTGATCCATTTTCGCCGGCATACCGTAAAGGTGCGCCACAATAATTGCCTTGGGCTTTTCTCTTGTGGCATCATCTCCGTGCATTCTGTCAATTATCGCCTCTTCCAGAAGCTCCGGATCCATATTCCATGTTTCCGGCTCCGAGTCAACAAACACAGGTTTGGCTCCCACATATTTAATGGGATTCGCTGAAGCCGCAAAGGTAAACGTTTGGCATATTACTTCATCCCCAGCCTGTACGCCGCATAGAATCAAGCCCAAATGAATAGCTGCTGTCCCTGATACCACCGCTGCTGCATGTGTATCGCCGATGTATGATTCTAAATCATGCTCAAAGCCATCAACATTTGGTCCCAGCGGAGCGATCCAGTTGGAATCAAAAGCCTGGCGAACATATTTCAGTTCGTTGCCTCCCATATGCGGCGAGGATAGATATATTCGAGGACATGAATTTTCCATGCAAAATTAGTCTCTTGATTCACTGATTTTGAACGTCCGCAGATTCGAGAGGAATAAAATCCTCCTACTCTTTTATCTTGTGAAATCTTTGCGCGCCGAGATTTAAATCATCCATTGCGGGAATCCCTTCCTATGCCAGCAGAGGAAAATGGGTCCGGAGGAAAAGGGAAATTTTAAAATCTTAAAACGCTTGCAGTCTCTCTTTTAAATTAAATAAGCTGTTTATGAATAGGATGTACAATAGTTGTGCCAAATTGATCTTCCTTTATTATTTGCAGTTTGAACTGCCCCAATGAATACTTCTAATTTACGTAACCTCAATATTTTTAAGATTATTAAAGGATTGAATCGAAGCTATTATTAACAAAAGCTAATCGAATTTTCATGCAAGGTGTTACTTTTATCCATGAACCGGGTAAATTTTACGTGCTGAATAGAAAGTTGCAAGGGCTCGCCATAAACTATAGGCGTGTAAAAGGGCATTATCATATCATTGTAAATTGCTATACGTGATCCTTAAACTTTTTATAGAATAGCACTTGCCAACCTATTAAATATTCAATTCATTTTCTGACGACAATTTGATGAGACTGTC
>DASQZL010000048.1:0-2432 GCA_035638715.1 Balneolaceae bacterium | reverse complement strand
AAACCAACATGAGATTCTGAAACAAGTTCAGCATAACATAAGTGAGTGGTTTTTCAAAGACTCTCCAAATAAATTGCATTAGGTCTATAACGAGGATTAAATATTAACACCAATTTTAAGTTGAAACATTGTAGCATACTTGTCACCCAGTGGATGCATGCGGATCTGATCATTCAAAAGATTGCGTACTGCAATCTGTACACTGACGTGGCGATTCCAAAACCATTTCTGTGCACTCAATGTTATGTTGGCATAGGAAGGCGTCCGTGTGTGAAACGTCCCACCAACATGACGAATAGGAATACCCACAGGCAGCCGGTAATGGTTTCCTTCAATAGCTTTAAATTCATTCCATTTAGTAGATGTCCGGTAGATGGCATTCATTGATAATGTCAGATTGCTGCCGGGATTAATATCCATACGATATTGTATTTTTGTCTGCGGCAGCTGCCGGAAATAATTTTTGTACCGCCTGCTGCCCGAGATAGTATGGCTATAATTTACGGCCAGAGACTGTTGCAATAACCCGGAAATAGATTGACTAATTTGCCCAACCAAGCCAAACCTCGTACCGGCTTCCTGGGTTACGCTAAATGGACCTGGCTTGGTGTCCGTTCTGTACTCATTCGGGCGTACTTGTTGAAAGGGAATATTTAATGATAAATGATGAATGAGCCTGGTATCCAACTTAAACGAAATATCAGGTGTAATAGAAATGTTATTCTGAATGTTAAAAACATTTAGCCGCTCTTTTCTGATAGCCACAGACGACTGATACGGAATATGCAAGCTGTCTGCAAAAGTATAGCCGCGATTCACCCAGTAACTAAAAGATTCCTGTCGGATAGGTAATAGTTCGCGGTGGGAAAAACCGGGAATCAATTTCCAATGCTTCTCCAGTTGCAGGGGAAAATTAATTCGAAGTGTTTTGGCCATACGACTACCATTAACATCAGCATTGAGCTGACCTTTGAGTTTAGTGCGCTCGTTGATGGGAATGGTTGTGTTCAATGAGACGGTAAACAGATTATTCGTCTGATTATTCAGTCCGGGGGCATAAGTGTGCAGCCGCTGGTAGCTCAGGCCGGGTTTTATTTTGAGCTTAGCCGAATGGTAGCCGGCCGAAAGCGAAACTGTTGGCGCGCGCTGTTTCCAGTCAAAAATATAAGGAGTTTGCTTAAAGCGCTTGGTGATGAATTTTTGATGCTCGATATACCGGCCATTAAACTTCCAGTGGATCGTTTTGTAATAGGCTGTGAAAGCGAGCTGTTTATACGAGGTTTTTGCCGGCACTTCCCGACCGAAGGGTTGTAGAAAAACATAGTCCTTGCTGTCTCCATACGCAGCCCGGGCCCGCATTCCCCAATTTTTTTCATCATAACCCGTTTCAAAAAGCCCTGATCGCGTTTGGGTAACCAGAACATGATTCACATAATGATTATTTGTGCCCAGCATTGAAGAAGTTATATGGAGCCGGGCGTTTAAAGGAAGATCAGTCGGATTATAATGACGGCGCAGGTAAATGGCTTTGGTATACCAGTTTCCCTTCCGATAGGATAAAGAAAATTGATCATCTGGTCCCCATCGATCAATATTTGGCGTGATTTTCAACGAATCGTACTTATACGGTCCGGGATCTCCGGTTTCAATACCCATAAAATGTGAGGCGTGAACAGATATACCCCTTTTTACCTTGGGATTTTTAAAATTAATATATCCGGCCGGCGCGATGATCCCTTCATGAATTTGAGCATTTAGGCTATATGTGCCTCTGCGCGTTTGACTAATTGGGAGCATATTCAGATCCTGCCAGCCAAAAAAGTTGGCATCTACCGGAATTCCATCTACAAATATTTTCGGCTGCGGGCCATAAAAACCATATAGCCCGTTGTCAACCCAGTATGTAAACAGGTCGGTTGAAGCCGAGTACCATCGCACGTTCTGCTGCACCAGATGAATCGGACGCATCAGCCCGGCCTCAGACAGGGAGCCTGCAGGAGCGGTATAGGTTTGGGCATATAGTTGGCAGGTACTGGAAAAAATCCAAACTAACAGTAATATGGGCAACCATTTTTTCATTTAATAAACGTTTTAAGCCATTTTGGTTCGGTAAATGCATATGAAATGCCTCCTGAGACCATCGTTACCGGAAGCGGGTGCCTGGTGTAAGTATGATTGTAGAGAAGGGTGGCATGAATGGACCAGTGATTGGAAAGCCGGAATTGATTACGCAATGCCAGCTCATAGCTAAATTCGATATCTATAGGGTCGGTAACAAATCGAAATGGGCCGTTACGATATACTTTAGACTGGTTATAGCTAAAACGAGTAGCCCCAAACCGGAGCTCGGGACCGATTTGGTACCAGGAAGTAATATTAACCGGATAGCTCCATCCCGTATAAATAAACTCCGTATGGAAGTCAGAACTGAC
>DASQZL010000047.1:0-3822 GCA_035638715.1 Balneolaceae bacterium | reverse complement strand
CTCCTGTCAAAAAGCCACGCCCCAGCGGGCTGTATGCCACAAAGCTAATGCCCAGATCGCGACACGCGGGCAAGATTTCGTCTTCAACCTCGCGGCTCCAGAGTGAATATTCCGTCTGCAGGGCCGTGATAGGATGAATTTTGGAGGCACGCCGCATCGTTTCAGCGGAAGCCTCCGAAAGCCCCAGATAACGAACTTTCCCTTCATCAACCAGCTTGGCCATGGCGCCGACCGTTTCTTCAATGGGCGTATCCGGATCAACCCGGTGCTGATAATACAGATCGATGGTGTCCACGCCCAACCGCTGCAGACTTTCTTCACAACTTTTTCGTACGTAGGAAGGCCGGCCATTGACGCCCAGGAAATTGCCCTCATCATCCCGGACATTACCGAATTTAGTTGCCAAGACAACTTCATCACGTCGATCCTGAATGGCCTGGCCCACCAATTCTTCATTATCCCCCACGCCGTACATATCGGCGGTGTCCAGAAAGTTGATGCCCAGGTCCAGCGCCCGGTGAATAGTGGCGATGGATTCTTTATCATTCCGACTCCCGTAAAATTCTGACATTCCCATGCATCCCAGTCCAATTGCTGAGACTTCCAAATCATCATCGCCAAGCATCCGATATTCCATAATGTGTTTTCTTTATTCCGATTGAATAATTTCTACATTTAGAATGAAATAAGGAGGTGAGTCGTTCAATTTTGAGTACAATAAGGCTTAGCCAGGAAAAAATAACTATAGGATATGAGTTGAATTATCATTTGAGATTCCTCGTCGCTCTGCTCCTCGGAATGACAGTTTTTTAAAATTATGGATTAAATTCTTTGATTGCATCTTTGACAGCAATATGAGAGCAGGCTGCTAACTTTGATGTCATCCCGACGCATGCAATGAGGAGGGATCTCAAATTAAGAACCGGCAAATTTTTTGTTCCGGGGGTATCAAGCAAATTCAGCATTTGAGATTCCTCGTCGCTCTGCTCCTCGGAATGACAGTTCTTTAAAAATTATGGATTAAATTCTTTGATTGCATCTTGACAGCAATATGAAAACAGGTTAACAACTTTGATGTCATCCCGACGCATGCAATGAGGAGGGATCTCAAATTAAGAACCGGCAAAATTTTTGTTCCGGGGGTATCAAGCAAATTCAGCGTTTGAGATTCCTCGTCGCTCTGCTCCTCGGAATGACAGTTCTTTAAAAATTATGGATTAAATTCTTTGATTGCATCTTGACAGCAACATGAGAGCAGGCTGCTAACTTTGATGTCATCCCGACGCATACAATGAGGAGGGATCTCAAATTAAGAACCGGCAAATTTTTTGTTCCGGGGATATCAAGCGAATCAGCGTTTGAGATTCCTCGTCGCTTCACTCCTCGGAATGACAGTTCTTTAAAAATTATGGATTAAATTCTTTGATTGCATCTTGACAGCAATATGAGAGCAGGCTGCTAACTTTGATGTCATCCCGACGCATGCAATGAGGAGGGATCTCAAATTAAGAACCGGCAAATTTTTTGTTCCGGGGGTATCAAGCGAATCAGCGTTTGAGGTGCTGTGTCTAAAGTCAACTAAAACGGGAATATAATTCCTAAAAAAATTAGGTTATCTGTTTTATTTGCTTGTAATGGAACTGCGGATTCCTCGTCTCCGAGGACTATCGGGATTCCCGGAATGACTGACGTATTTAGAAATAGTGGCCTGCTCTTTCAGCATTTTTTATGGCATTCAATGTGATTTTACAGGATATCGTGGGTTTTTCATCCGGATAGGCGGAGAGGGATCTCACATCAGGAGTAAGCTCTCTTTTAGAATTGCGTATGTGATGAAGTGAAATTTAACGTTTCTTGTCTGCCGGCAGATACCGGATCATCCGAATTAAAATGACACTAATATTTTAGGCCTTTTATGAAATACGGTGCCCTTATGTTCTAAAAATCTGATATCGGCCATCCGGCATCTATCTTCGCAGGGAATGACTGGCAACAGCGTGATTTATGCTTCAATCATTGAATCAATGGATACCTCGCTCTGATCACAATGAAGTGAATAAGGGGTATTTTGGGGTATAAAATGAGCCAAATTGGGAAAATTATTGGACCGGCGGACGGAGATGATTATTTTTGTGTTCTATCATCAACCATTAAATGTCATTAAGCAGGTTAACTATAAACTGGGGCGACGAGCTACTTTGGCTTCAAACCGGCCGCGGTGTCTTCATGAATTTCGGAATCACACTATGCGGCCGCATATTGATCTGCCGTCTCACGTCGTAGTAGCAATAACATTTTTTGATACCAACTTGTAAGCGTAGGTGAAATATGCCAGACTCCAGAGAGGATATGTTGCATGAACTGCAACGCGATACATTTAATTATTTCCGAAAGGAGGTTAACGTAAATAACGGACTGATTGCCGACAGTACCCAGGAGCATCCTGTTTCCAGTATCGCCGCTACCGGGCTGGGTTTAAGTGCTTATATCGTAGCGGCTGAGCAGGGTTTCTTAACGCGGGTGGAAGCTCGTGACCTGACGCTGGCAACCTTGCGATTTTTTTGCAACAGCGCTCAAAGCACTGAACCGGATGCCACGGGTTATAAGGGATTTTATTATCATTTTCTGAATATGAAAACAGGCCGGCGAGCCTGGAAGTCGGAACTTTCAACGATTGATACTACCTTTTTGCTGGCTGGAATGTTAGCGGCCGCTACGTATTTTGATAAAGATACAAAGGCGGAATTCGAAATCCGAGAGCGTGTAGATGATCTATACCTGCGTGTAGATTGGCAGTGGGCATTGCATAATGGTTCTTTAATAAGTCATGGCTGGAAACCGGGCAGAGGATTTTTAAAATATCGCTGGAGTGGCTATTGCGAGGCGCTCTTGTTATATATCCTGGCTCTGGGATCCCCGACCTATCCGGTGCCAAAGAAATGCTACGAAGCCTGGTCTTCCAGTTACACCTGGAAAGAGTTATATGGCACGTCCTTTTTATTTGCCAACGCACTGTTTATTCATCAGCTTTCTCATATTTGGGTGGATTTTCGTGGTATCCAGGATGATTTTATGCGGGAGAAGGGTATCGATTATTTCGAAAACAGCCGTCGGGCGACCTATATTCAGCAGGCGCATGCCCAACAAAATCCATCCGGGTTTAAAGGATATGGAGAATACATTTGGGGATTCACTGCCAGCAGCGGTCCCGGGCCGGCAACCCAAACTATTGACGGGAAAAAACGTCGTTTCTATGGCTACAAGGCCCGCGGCGTTCCTGATCCTGACGACGGCACCATCGCTCCCTGGGCAGCGGTAGCATCACTGCCCTTTGCCCCCGAAATTGTGCTTCCCACCCTCGAACATTTGGAAAAAATAAATTTGGGATCGGTCCGGCAACATAAGTACGGTTTTAAGTCTACCTTTAATCCTACCTTTCGTATTGATGATAGCAATGCCGAAAGGGATGGCACCAAAATGTGGGTATCCCCCGTGCATTACGGGCTTAATCAGGGACCAATTTTACTGATGATAGAAAATTATCGGTCCGAACTAATTTGGGATCTCATGAAAAGGAATCCCTATATCCGTCGCGGATTGAATCGAGCCGGTTTTACCGGCGGCTGGCTGGAAGACGATGAAGCAACCAAAAAATAATAGATCCGACTACCAGTATCCAGCATCTAAAATCCAACTTTTCGTTTTGAACGTCTAACTTCTAAAAAAGCTTCATCTGCTGGTTCTCTTCACCGGACGGTGGCTTATCCAACTTTTTCTCTTTTTGTTGCCGTTCTGTGGTTTTCCACCGCCCCGGAATTTCCC
>DASQZL010000046.1:0-2221 GCA_035638715.1 Balneolaceae bacterium | reverse complement strand
AATAATGACGATTACAACGATTGCAGTATCAATTTGGCTCTCTATCTCTTTAGTTATGGGAGTCTTTTCAATCACGCAGCGCGGATATCAGGACCGCATGTCACCTCTTGAGGGAGTGGTAAAAAGCCTGATCAGTTTTGTAAGAGGCTTTATTTCATGGCCCGTACTATTTCCTCTGGGGATTGCTAAATCGAAATACAAATGCAAAGTTATTCATAAAGTTAGTGCCGGCAAATCCATAGCACGAAAAAGATAAGACCGCACTACGTACGAATTCTTATTGAAGCCTGATCACCACAGCGGTGGTCGGGCTTTTTTATTTTGGATAACGGTGACGGGATGCTGGATGTGCAGCAAGGATGGAAGTTATACATTATACATGGTTTAAATACCCAGAGTTGTTGATTCCATTCGAACTAAATATCAATCCAACCGGCATATTGCCGTCGATTTCAATCAAAGTAACAAATGAAGTTCAGTATATTCATGAAAGACTTGGAATTTACTTTTGAATCACCTAACAGGGCTATATTAAAATAGATCTCCCTGTTTGCTTTCCAGTTTAACGGGGCGTTCAACGGGTTCTATCAGTTCTTCTCCCTCAGCGCCATAGTCTAAGGATTTACTTACTTGCCAATGCTCCATATCATCATCCGGCCAGGGCGTGAATATATTCTCACCAAAGTAATCGTTGGGATTGGCTGATTCATCAAGCCACCAGGTATAGTCGTTTGGGTGAAGAATCACCGGCTGGCGTGGACTTTTATTGTGAATTTTTCGCACCTGGTCATTTGCTTTCGTCGTAATAATTGAATAGCTACGAACTATTTCGCTGGTTTGAGGATTGGTCCATGAGTCGTAGATACCGGCAAAGCAGAAATGGTCAGTAGATTTCAGTTTGAAGTAGAATGGAACAGAATCGGAAGGACTCCGTCCACCAGGCTGATCTATTTTTTTATGAAATTTATGCGGTTCAAAAAAACCATTGGCGGGAATCAGACATCGATTATTTTGGAACCGTGGCTTCCACATCCGGCTTTCGATTAGTTTGTCATCCCGGGCATTGAAATATTTGTAATAATTTTTCTTTGCGTCATCCTCTGATTTTGTCCAGGAAGGAACCATGCCGAATGTAAAAAGCTCAAAACGGTGCTTATCAGTCCCCGGATCCCGCCAGACCACCGGCGCCGGCATACCGGGTCGGACTACGAAAAGGTCTTTTGTTGTCCGCTTAGGAGTGTCAATATCAAGCTCATCAATGATTTCTTGTGTGTCATGAGCGTCATAAAAAATACACATATATTATATTTCTTCTGAAGCGTTTAATTTTTTTTAAAAACGAAGAATCGTAAATCTTATACCCTATTACACCGTTAATCAACCTTTAATTTGATCCAGGTATACCTTTGGAAAAAACTGCAGTTCGGACTGCTCAAAGTTATTGTAATTAAAGTTTACAATGGCATCACAGCCCGCCGTGCCTGGCGCGGTAGTTATCCCCCTGGGCGATCACCAATTCTTCAAAAAAGCGTGAAACGCTGATGCGCCGCTGTCTGGCGATAAATTTGGGATTGTTTCTTCAACCGAAAGGTTAAACGCAGCTTTATTCATAATAACAGTAAATTGATTGATATTGCACATTATAAATCTACAACGTGCGCATAAATAATGAAAGCAGAATTCAACCGATAACTTATTTTTGATAGCTTCGATGCACGAAACACTCATCTTTTATAACTAATTCCGCATATGTCTGATAGCCGGCACTTTATAACTAAAAAACCCGCCACTCAACCATTCCTCAAATCCCCAAATCAAAAATCAATCATTCTCCTGTAAAGCCATTTGCTTCGCCTTCCACTCTTTATACTCTTGCCGGCGACGGCGCGCTTTTAAGTAACGCTCATCCTCGGCGTAGGTCGTCGGATAAATTTGCGGCAGTGGCTGAGGATTCATTTCTTCATCCGCATTCACAAAAGTAAACATGCAGGTATTCGAAAGGGCCCTGGTTTCTTTATTGCGGCTAATACGTTCGATGTCGATCTCAAGGCTCATGGATGTATTGCCTGTATACACGATTTTGCTGGTAAAATGCAGCTTGTCACCGATGCGGACCGGCTGCAGAAAATTGATCCGGTTGACCCGTACAAATACCGGCCGGTGTGAAGCAATTTTTTCGGCGTGCATCATTGCCAGTTCAAACGCCCGGCGGATCACATAG
>DASQZL010000045.1:0-18185 GCA_035638715.1 Balneolaceae bacterium | reverse complement strand
TCGGGCTTTCAGGGAAGTGAAAACGTCGTGCTGTTATTTTTTCCACTGGCATTTTCGCCTACATGCACAGAGGAAGTTTGCACCATGCGTGACAATATGAAACTTTATAACTCACTGGATGCCCGGGTCATAGGTATTAGTGTTGATAGTTTCTTCACCTTAAAAGCATTTAAGGATGCTGAAAATTTAAATTTTACGCTTTTAAGTGACTTTAATAAGGAAGCTTCCCAAAAATATGGCGTCTTATACGATGAATTTTATGGGATGAAGGGGGTTTCCAAACGAGCCGCATTTGTTATCGGCAAGAGCGGAAAAATTGTCTATGCTGAAGTGTTAGAGGATGCCGGGAAGCTTCCTGATTTTGACTCCATCCATGAAGCCCTCAATACGCTGAATTAGCTGTTGGCTGCGAATCTTACCTAAGAATTAAAGCAGAATAGAGGATAGCCACAATATATATTAAATCTATTCTATTTTACATAATATATATTATACGACATATTATAGGGCCAAAATGATCATACCCATTAATATGATAATTATTATTCGCCTGCGTCTATTTTTTAATGGTCGTAGTCCTAAAAGGTAAGTTTCCTTATGTCAGGCCGCCGCAGTTTCTTTATCATCGTTCTTGTCATCCTTCTTTTTATTATTGTTTTTCGTTGACAATGATTTTGCAGACTTCTTCTTGTTCTTATTATTGGCGCTCCAGGTCTTCTTTTTATTTTTATCTTTGCTCTTATTGCTTTCTGAAGCCTCTGTATTCATGTGGCAGGTTCCATTAAATGTTGCTCCTTCTTCAACAGATAGCACCTTGGCATAAATATCGCTTTCAACAATGGCGGATTCCGCAAGTGTTAATTTTTCTGACGTACGAATATCGCCTTCAACGTGTCCGGCAATATGAGCTTCTTTTGCATCAACGCTGCCGTCTACACGCCCTGTTGAAGAAATGATAACTTTACCTTTGGCTTCTATGCCGCCGTCAATTTTCCCGGCTACCCGAATATCACGCTTCGACTTTAACGTACCGATGATTTCAGATCTTTCACTGATCATATTCATTGATGAATATTTATTGGAATTGGCTGTTCGGCTGCTGCTCTCCTTATTAATGGTTTGAGGACTATCGTTCTTCGGTTTCGACTCCCGGCTATTACTTTTTTCTTTGTTATTAAACATAATGGGCTAATTTTTATTTAAAATTATGGTGATGACAATTCACTTACATTATTATTAATGCTTAAACTATTAATTTGTAATAAATATAAATCTATATATCTTAAATAATTTGGCAGGTATTTAGCTTCAATTATTTTTTTACAGTAGTTTAAAACATTAATTTTTTTTAATATAATTTTTTTTATTAAAAATTAAAAATATTATAAAATGAACTTCATTTTTCTCTGTTGACTTAATATTTATGTAATATTGCTTTATTAATAAATACGACTTGGCAATTTTCCTTATTTTATAGAATTATTGCGCGATAAATGCTGTAATGGAGGGAATTTAAGGATCCTATGCGATGTAAGGGAGATAAGCCATTACGGGTAAGATCAATCAGAGACAAACTGGAGGTCAAAGGCACCACTTTCATCCGGCTCAAGTGTAATTTTATCAAGAACGGCATCCAAATTTAAAGGTCCATAAATATGAGGGAAGGATTGGCCTGTATCGGTATTTTCTTCATATTTAATTGTTGGTTTAACCCTATTTGCGTCGATTATTAATAGTAAGAGATGGGCTTTACCGGCAAAACATCTATTGGCTGTATCATTAATTTGATAGCCGGTTGAGCAAGGGATAAATCCTTTCTGCTCAAGGACTTCGGGGCTGTATTCTCCACTATTTTTGTGGGCCCGCCAGGTTTCCGTATCAGTAAAGTGAAAAATTAAATCGTCTTTCATAAATTTATTCCTTGTCGTATGCAATATGCATTAATGCATCACCCTTATGGATGATGGAAGCTTTATTTATACCAATAATACGCCCGGTTTGCGAGCTTTCTACTTTAAACCACTCCCGGCCAAAAGGATCGCTAATATGTCCAATCACCTGTTCTTTTTCAACCTTACTCCCCAATTTTTTTTGAGGATGAAAAAGGCCGGCATAATCTGCCCGTATCCATGTCCTTTTTTTATATATATCGGTTTTAGCTGGCTCAACCTTATAGCTACGCATTCCGAGTTTTTTCATCAATCGCAGTGTTCCGCTAATGCCTTCCCGTATTCCGGATTTGTCGAATCGCTGTGCCTCGCCGGTTTCAAATACAAGAATTTGTTTACCCTCTTTCTGAGCAGCCTGGCGAAACGATTGATCAATAAATGGAGAATTGACGGTAACCGGCGCAGAAAATGCTTCAGCCAGTTTACGGTTTTGTTGATTGTTTAACATGCACCTTATCTGAGGATAATTGGCCAGAGCATCGCTCCCGGTATGAAAATCGATTCCGAAATCTATATGAGGTATGATTTCCTTCATAAGCGTATTCGCAACGAGGCGCGCCAGTGAACCACCCTTGCTGCCGGGAAAACTACGATTAATATCTTTCCCATCGGGCAAATCTCGCTGTTTTTGTATAAATCCGTAAATATTAACTAACGGGATCGCGATGATGCTTCCTTTCACAGGCGTGATTAAATCTTTTGTGATCAACTGACGAATAATTTCAACACCGTTGATCTCATTCCCATGAATGCCTCCGGTCAGCAGTAAGGTCGGTCCCTCCTGTTTTCCTCTAAAGACATTTATAGATAATTCGATTGGAGTGTAAGTGGGAAGACGGGCAATATTTAATCGTATTTCTTTCGCTTCACCGAGGCCGATTTCCTGGCCATCAACCGTAATAGCTTTAGGCATTCGATTTAATATTTTTTCGGGATTTTTTCCGGGAGTTCTGTTTCTTTACTTTTTTGATAACAAAATCAACGATCTTTCCGGCAATATCTTTTTGTGTTGCCTTTTCAATACCTTCCAGACCCGGTGAAGAATTCACTTCGAGCACAAGCGGTCCGCGGTCCGACTGCAACAAATCAACTCCCGCTATTGAAAGTCCCATGGCGCGGCTTGCTACAAGTGCAGCTTTCCGCTCTTTTTTGCTGAGTTTTATCAAACCGCCGCTGCCTCCGCGATGCAGATTTGAACGAAATTCACCTTCTTTTCCCTTGCGTTTCATCGCCCCGACTACTTTGCCGTTAACAACGAAGGCGCGAATATCCTCGCCTCTGGCCTCTTCAATAAATTCCTGCACAATAACCCGGGCTTTCATGCTGTGGAATGCCTGGATAATGGATTCTGCTGCTTTGCGTGTAGGCGCCAAAACAACGCCAACTCCCTGGGTGCCTTCCAATAATTTTACGATGAGAGGTGCTCCTCCGACGGTATCAATAATTTTGCCAACTTCTTTCGAATAATTGGTAAAAACAGTTTTTGGCATCCCCACGCCCGATCGGGCCAGAATCTGCAGGCTTCGGAGTTTGTCCCGCGACCGTACAAGCGCCTGCGATTCAACGGCCGAAAAAATATTCATCATTTCAAATTGACGCACCACCGCTGAACCATAAAACGTAACGGACGAACCGATCCGCGGGATAATGGCATCCACATCGGTCACTTTGGTGCCGCGATAGTAAATACAGGGATTATCTTCTTCACTTACAATGTCGCATTTCAAATGATCTAAAACGGTGACTTTATTCCCGGTTTCCTCTATGGCTTCAACCAGCCGGGATGTGGAATAAAGATCAGAATTACGGGATAAGACTACAATATGCATATAATCGGAATAAGTTTTTTGGGTCAAAATTTTCGACTTACATCAACTAAAAAACGCCCCTTAAGTAATCGCCGGCCAATTAACAGCGGATAGCGCATTTCTGAACGATCTGTCAGGGAAAGCTGCGCTTTGATACCTTTGCCTGCTAAAACAATTTTCGTCTTGACTATAATTCGCTCCTCTGAGATTCCGTTGGAACTTTTCACATTTTTTGTCTTGTAGACGGGTAACTTCAATGCCTTGTCATTGTAATCGCTATGGGAAGGATCGAGTAATTTAAAGCGTACCATGGATTTACCATTATTTTCTTCAACTTTTATGTGGTGGCAATGCAAACTTGAAGTATATGCGCCCGTATCAATTTTCGCCTCCAGATCGTATAAATTCCATTCCGGGATATCGACCCGTTCCAGCCGGCCAATCGTTGTTAACGAACGTGCAGTTTTATCATCAGCCATTTTTACAAAAATATTAATAAATAAATCATTAAGGAATTTAAGTATAAGGTTTTTTCATATCGGTATCATTCTTTATTATTCAACGGATTTATCTCTGCTTGGTATATCCGGGTCTGAATATACATTAAATTTAATATAAGCTATAACCGTCAACTGTATGAATTCACGATTTGCAAGATACCTGTCGATTATATTTGTAGTGGCCTCAAGTACGGCCGGATGTTCCGCGACTAAGCCACTTCAAAACCCCGCCACCGATGCAACTCTGTGGATGGAAAATTCTGCCGAGTACAAAGCCTTGACGACAACCGTCTATCAGGCGGCCGCTTCAAAATTGCCCCGGATGCTGAACGACAGTTCGGAAACAGCTGCTTTAGAACAGGGAAATGGTGCTTATCGTAAATTACCCCCAGCAATTATTCTTGATGTTGATGAGACGATACTGAATAATGCTCCTTTTCAAGCCCGACTGATCAGGCAAAATGCTCATTATTCGTCCAAAAGATGGGATCAATGGGTACGTGAGGAAAAAGCCGGCGCAATTGCCGGCGCGGTGGCATTCACCCGCGAAGCTGCAAAAAAAGGTATCACCGTATTTTATGTCACCAACCGTAATGCTAAAGTCAAACAAGCGACTTCCCAAAATTTAAAAAAGCTGGGATTTCCGCTGAAAAAGGAAAAAAATGTGCTGTTGATGAAAAATGGCCAACCGGGATGGACATCATCGAAAGTCAACCGCCGAAAATATGTAGCCAAAAACTATCGTATTCTCATGCTTTTTGGAGATAATTTGAATGATTTTTTACCTGCAACCGGGATCACAGAGCAAAGACGTCACACACTGATTAAAAAATATCATGAGCGCTTTGGCAACAGCTGGTTTGTGTTACCCAATCCGGTCTATGGATCATGGCAGCAAGCGTTGTACGATTTTAATAATTCATTGTCCCCCAAACAAATAAGGCGAAAAAAATTAGAAAAACTTGGCACGAAAGAAGAATAGATAACCGAAATTCCAAAGATTTATATCGTATTCGCACTAAACGGACCGTCTCTCATCGGCTAAATTTATTTACTTTGTAATATCTCGTCGCTACTCTTTTACAGTGAAATCAGGATATCAATCAGGGCATCGTCGGGAAGCTGGTCGCGCCCCCGCAGTTCTTCCAGTTCAATTATGAAAGAGTAGCCAACCGTTGTACCCTGCAATTCGTTTATCAAAGTTGTAGCTGCAGCTGCCGATCCGCCGGTGGCGATGAGATCATCATGAATAATAATCCGATCGCCTTTTGAAAAAGCATCCAGATGCATTTCAATGCTGTCTTTCCCATACTCCAGTTCGTACGAGGCCTCAATCGTTTCAGCAGGCAATTTTCCCGGTTTTCGGATAGGGATAAAACCAGCCTCCAATGCTTTAGCCAAAACAGGCCCAAATAAAAAACCGCGCGATTCTATACCTACTACAAAATCCACTTTTTTATCCAGAAAAGGTTGAGCCAGCATGTTGGCCGTTAACCGCAGTGCCTTTGCATCCCGAAGTAATGGCGTAATATCCTTAAATTGTATACCAGGATTGGGAAAATCCGGGATATTGCGAATTTTTTCTTTAATGTAGTTTAAATTTTCTTTTCTTGGATGATCCATAAAAATAGATGAAATTTAAAGTTGATAGACCTCATGCCGATAGTTATAATCCCCGCAGGCAGCCGTATAACTGAATCAAACTTGTCCGTAATATTTGTTACCGCCTTTCGAAGGCATTAAAGACGGGAGTATAGCTATTTAAAATTGAATGATGCAAACAAATATTTCATCTCATCTGATAACGCCGCCTATAACTGAACACACCGCTTTGTGCATTGCTATTATCATCTTCATGGTTACGAACGATTCAAAAAATGGGTTTTGCCCTCAACGCCGTGCTTCATACTGGCCCTTACAATGGTTCGTTTGCCAAATTTATTATTGATTGCATCCTGTGCCAGACAAAACCGGCGCATTTTTTCATCTTCATTAAAAAATAATTCCCGCTGTCCGGACCGATCGAGGGAAATGGTTCCGATGCCAATGCCTCTTATTTTGCAGCCATTCTGCAAGAGCTGTGATAAAGTGGGACGAATTTTCTCCATGCATTGGCGGTATATGTATTCATCGAGGTTGGTAAGTCCGGGCGTATTGAAACGGAGGGTCGGTCCCGTCCATTTTTGCGACTGCACGCGCAGATAGCAAAAATATTTATCACTTCTCACCTGGTACCCCCGCATGCGATAGCAAAGCTGATTAACGCCTTTCATAATCTCGCCGGCCACGCAATCGGGATTGTCCGTCCAATCGCTGAACGTGTGCATATAGTTGAGCAGCTCTGGTGGCGGCGGCTCCTCGCTGAGAACCCTGGCCCGGTCTTTTCCAGCGATCATTTCATAGACTATTTTACCAAAATAGTCACCGAACTGTTTTTGAAAAAAACGATATCCTCTTTTAATACCGTCTGCAATGGTTTTCAATCCCCGCTTCTCAAGTTTGGCATATCGCCGGTTGCCAATACCCCAGACCTCGTTCAGGGCCAGCGGATAGATAAGCTTGCGGGCATCCTTTTTATCATAAATAACGACCAATCCATCGGGTTTCTGCAAATCGCTGGCCAATTTGGCATACGTTTTTGATCGGGCAATGCCCACAGAACAAACCAGGTGCAGCTCATCATACAATCGCTGTTTGAGTTTTTTTCCGTAATTCCGGATGGCTTCCCGCGAAGAGTCTTTCAGAAAGTTGATATCAATAAAATACTCATCCATACTATATTTTTCGATATCCATGGCGAACTCCTGCAAAAGTTGCCTTACCCGGTGACTCACACCGCGATATTTCTCATAATCGGCCTGCAAGCCGATGAGATACGGACATTTTTGTTCTGCTTCGAAAGCACTCATCCCTGTCTTCACTCCAAACGCCCGCGCCTCATAGCTGCATGTAGCCACGATGCCCCGCGGCGTGCCGTTTGGTTTGTACCACCCGCCGATATATACCGGCATGCCATAAAGATTATAGCTGAGTTGCTCCACCTGCGCATAAAAACAATTCATATCGATATGCAAATATAGCCGCGGCTCCAGCGAAACGTGCTGCATATCGGCGCTTACGCATCGGTAATCGGTAATTTTGTGGACATCCGTGTGCACGTCATATCCCTGGTATCCAGTATCGATCATAATATTTTACTTGACTTATTGGGGCAATTATATATAAAATATATGTTGAAATATATAAAATTATGCATTGATTAGAGAACAAAAATATGAGTGAAAACAAAGTTCCCATAGATGAATTGATTAACGTCAACGTGTCGTATAAAAGTTTTAAAGATCAAAAAAATTTTGGAGTTAAATCGTTGGTAGGCCAGCGTAAGATGGTGCCACTGAGTTTTCGACGCAAAAATGGGGATGAGCACACCATTGCTGAACTGCGGACCACCCGCCCCTTTCGGAAAGGCACAGGAAACCAATCGACAACCCAAATTCATTATGTGGTACGCACCACTGAAGATCGTTATTTTGATTTGATGTACGACATCCAGGCCGTGGAATGGCGCGTGCTGTATGAGCTGGATGATCAAATGATGATTGAACCGCCCGGCTAATGACGGCGTTTATTTCTGGAAGAAACGCCTGCAGAGAAGCTGGCCGTGATCTTCCGGGCGGTCAATATAGTAGCTCCCAACACCCTGCATCCAAATCTCAACGACAATAGAATTATTTCCGTAAAAGAGAAAATATTTAAACCCTATTTAAAACTTTCTTTTACTTCTTTATATAAATTAAACTTTATGTAATCCCTTTTCATTAATGTGCCCCACATACTTACCTATTATTTGAACCTCTTCAAATTCTCCCGGCGTAATCGTAATCGGTTCAAACTCCTCATTTTCCGGCACCAGTTTCATGCCCGTAGGAGTTCGGTAAATACGTTTCAGGCTGGTCTCCCCGCGATAGCGAACTGCCCCGATATCTCCGTCGAAAATGTCTGTTTTGGCCAGCAGCACGATATCCCCGTTATTAATCCCCGCCTCCTTCATGCTTTGCCCGGATACGACCACTGCTTTCATATTTTCGTAGTTGGGCAGAATGGATTTGAGCGTTACCCTTCCCAGGTCCTCCTCCACCGCTTCCTGCAATCCACCGGCAGTGATCAATCCAACAATGGGAATACCATTGGCGTCATTTTCTGTCTCTTCCTGAAGCTGAAACTTCTGAATGGGATGAAAATCGTAATCTCCCCACCCGGTCTTTACGATATAATGTTTATCAATAAGCGCTTCATAAAGCTGTGAAACGCTTCGGGCCGACTTAAACCCGAATTGATCCATCAATTCCTGCATCGTCGGCCAGCTTTCCTCATGCTTTACATAATCAACAATAGCATCAAAAAAAGCTTGCTGTTTCTTGGTCAGGCTTGGATATTTCATATATAAATTATTTAATATTATATATAAATATAAGAAATACTGAAGAAAAAGCAACAAAAAAACTGCAGGGCCATTTTCTTGTTTTAGAAATGATATTGCAGCAGAAGCCGTATAGTAACTAATGACTTTTTGAGCCATGGGCTTACATTAAGAGTCTTCCAATCTCCCAACCTTTACTTTTTAAGCTTCCAGAAATAATTTATTTTTATAGAGCTATGGGTTTGTCTGCTGGAATATATCAGAATCATTATTGGTGGAGTCGCTTCTTTCTTCAGAGGGCAATCGGGCTGATATATTTAATAGCCTTTATCAACGCCCTGAATCAATTTATTCCGCTCTTGGGTGAAAATGGCCTGATCCCTCTCCCCGATTTTCTGGACCGCATGTCATTTAAGTCTAAGCCCAGCATATTTCACTGGCACTACTCTGATCAATTCTTTCGGGGCGTTGCGTGGGCCGGCATTATACTTTCCGTTTTAGCTGTGAGCAGCGTAACGGATTCCGGGCCGTTTTGGCTTTCAATGCTCATTTGGGCCCTGCTATGGGCGTTATATATGTCCATCGTTAATGTAGGCATCGTATTTTATGGTTTTGGATGGGAATCCATGCTATTGGAGGTCGGATTTTATATGATTTTTCTCGGTCCGCTGCACTGGACTACGCCCGTTTTGGTTATCTGGATGATTCGCTGGATGCTCTTTCGGGTTGAATTTGGTGCCGGCCTGATCAAAATGCGGGGCGATCAGTGCTGGCGTGATCTCACCTGCCTGAACTTCCACCACGAAACACAGCCGTTGCCAAATCCCGTAAGCTGGTTCGCCCATCACCTGCCGGAAAAATTTCATAAGATAGAAACCTTTGGGAATCACACCGTCCAGCTGGTGGCGATCTGGGGGTTATTTTTTCCTCAGCCCATCGCATCCATTGCCGCTTGCCTAATCATTCTTTCGCAGAGTTACCTGATCATCACCGGTAATTATTCCTGGCTAAATTTTCTAACCATTTTTCTCGCTTTCAGCGGTTTTAGTGATGAAGTACTTCATCACATATTGGGCATGGCCAATCCCCTGCCTGTCCCCGCGCCATTCGGATATACCATTTCCATCATTCTGTTGACTCTTTTCATTGCCTACTTAAGCATTGGTCCCGTGCAGAATATGCTTTCCCCTCATCAAAAGATGAATTTCAGCTTTAATCCCGTTCATCTGGTAAACACTTATGGTGCTTTTGGCAGTGTTACCAAAAAGCGATTTGAAATCATTATTGAGGGGACCCGGGACGGCAGTATAAATGCCAATACAACCTGGAAAGAGTACCATTTTAAAGGTAAACCGGGGGATCCAAAACGGCGGCCGCCGCAAATTTCTCCTTATCATTTGCGGCTCGATTGGCAAATGTGGTTTGCGGCTATGTCTGCCTCACCCCGGCGACATATTTGGTTTCGCCCTTTGATCATGAAACTCCTGCAGAATGATGAAGCTACGCTTAAACTCCTGCGCGACAACCCATTTCCGGATCATCCTCCCGAGTATATTCGTGCCCGGCTTTTTCGTTACAAATACACCGGTACCCGGGAAAAACGACAAACCGGACGCTGGTGGGAACGGGAATACGTCTCACAATATATGTCGCCGGTTTCTTTAAACGCTTAAACTTTCTTTTTAGGTATTATTATTGGGGAACCTATAGCGGGTTAAAAACGTTAAAAAATGGCTTTAAACGGCAAATTATGGTGCCTGATTATTATAAATAATTTCAGGTGGGGAATCATTAATTACCACTTAAAAACGGCTAAAAATTATGTATTTACGTTCATCAAAAAAGATACTCCAGCATGTAGAGGATATCGTTCATGATAAAACTCAAGTGCACGAAAAAAGTATTGATCTGACAGTTGATTCTGTTTATCGGTTCACCCAGCCCGGAGCGCTTGATTTCGGCGGGAGTGAATTTGAACCGGCTGCCACAGAGATTATCGAGCCTCAAAAAGAGAATAGCAATGATGACTACGGCTGGTGGAAACTGGACCGGGGCTATTACAAGGCGGTCTTTAACGAGCATATATCCCTGGATGAAGATATGCTTGCTATTATTGCCCCGCATGACCATGCGCGTCAGGCCGGATTGTTGACGAACACCGCGTTGCTGGCTCATGGGGATACTTCTATTTTGACTTTTCAGGTGCCGGAGATGGGATGCAATATTAAGGAAAACGCCCGTATCGCAACGGCTTATCTGTTGTATATTTAAAATTAAAAACGCGAATTCGGATTTGAATGATAAACAGGTGTAAAGGCTGATTGGTTGAAGTTGCAAACTTGAATCAGCGGGGGAATTGAACAGCATACCATCTACCGGCTCTATCCCGAAAAACCCACCGGATGCCCCCCTACTCCAGGAATGAAATTTTCTCGTCTTTTAATGCTTTTCCCCTGATCCCGAATTTATAGCTAACTTAAGGTGCAGAAACCGTTTCCGTCTCAGGCAGTGCCTGGTCTTTATATTGAAGCTCGTAGAGCTTGCGATAAATGCCGTTTTCGATCATCAGCAACTCATTATGGGTGCCGCGTTCACGGATCTCTCCTTTATGCATTACCAATATTTTATCGGCATTCTTGATCGTTGAAAGCCGGTGTGCAACTGCAATGGAGGTACGCCCTTCCATCAGCCGGTTGCAGGCTCTGTTGACCATTTCCTCGGTTTCGGAATCGACGTTTGATGTCGCTTCATCAAGAATCAGAATGTTGGGATCGTACACCATGGCACGGATAAAACTGATAAGCTGCCGCTGCCCCATGGATAGCGAAGTTCCCCGTTCATTTAGTTTGAAGTGATAGCTTCCCGGCAATTGCTCAATAAATTGGTCTGCCTCTATTTCACGAGCAGTTTCTTTAACTTTTTCGGGTGAAATATCCGGGTTGCCCAGGGTGATATTTTCCATAATAGTGCCGGAAAAAAGCGCGTTATCCTGCAGCACCAGTGCAAAATTGCTCCGCAAGCTGGTCAATGTCATATCCCGGATGTCTATCCCATCCAGCTTTATAGAACCTTCATCGACATCATAGAAACGCATCAACAAGCTGATCACTGTGGATTTGCCCGCTCCCGTAGCGCCAACGAACGCCAGTGTTTCACCCGGTTCAACCTCAAAAGACATGTTTCTGATCACGGTTTCTTTTTCATTATAGCCAAACGTTACATTCTCAAATGAGATATGTCCATCCACTTTTTCTCTTTCAACCGGATGTTCAGGATTTTTTATTTGGTTTGGCGTATCGAGAATACCGAAAATGCGTTCCGAGGCGGCCAGTGCGGCCTGCAGGGTGTTAAATTTTTGGGATACCCCCTGAATAGGACGGAAAAATTGGCGCACATACTGCACAAAAGCAAGTAATATTCCAAAGGTTACATTTCCCATCAGGGCACGCCCGCCGCCGTACCAGATAACCAAAGCCATGGCAAGGCTCGAGATAATTTCAACTAATGGGAAAAAAATGGCGTAGTAAAAAATTGTATTTATATGGGCCTGCTTATGTGCCTCATTGATCTTTTTAAACTGATCAAATTCCTTTTCTTCGCGGTTAAAAAGCTGTACAACAGCCATTCCGTTGATGTGCTCCTGCACGAACGAGTTAACCCGTGCCACCTGATCCCGTACGTTTAAAAAGGCGACCCGCACACGCGAACGAAACCAGAACGAAGCATAAATAAGAATGGGCAAGACGGTAATGGAGACCAGCGTCAGCTCCCAGTTCATACTGAACATAAAGTAAAGGATGAAAAAAATCCGGAACATATCGCCGAAAACATGGACGACACCGTTGCTCAGCAGATCATTCAGCGCCTCGATATCATTTGTGGTACGGGTTATGAGCCGGCCAATCGGATTCTCATCGAAAAATTGAACGTGGAGTGATTTTATTTTATCAAAAACAGCGTTGCGGAGATCGAAGAGCGTCCACTGTCCGAACCATCGCGTCAGATAAGTATTGGCAACCAGCACAATAAATTCACCAGCCAGGGCGCCGGCCAACAACAAAATAATCCACATCAGGCCCTGAAAATTATTTTTGGCGATATAATCATCTACCGCCATCTGGGTAAGTTTGGGACGAACAGCTGCCAGAAAAGACGCTGTAAGTGTTAAAATGAATCCCAACAAGACATACTTCCGGTATGGCTTGATGAATTTATAAAGCCGACGCAGCAAATGCGTATCGACGGCTTGATTTTCATTGGAGGTACTCACGCTGGCAATTAAAATTTAAAACCGACTAAAATCATCAAAAGGCGATCTTGGCGTGATTGATTTTGGTTTACGCCCGTTGTTAGAGTCGGATTTATTGTCTTTATCTTTTTTCGAACGCTTTTTATCAGAAGAAGAACGCTTGGGACGCCGTTTCCGTTTGTTGCTGTCATTACCCGATCGGGATGATGCTTTTTTCACTTTTTTCCGTTTCCTTATACGCTTCTTCTTTTTACTTTTTTTCCTGTTTTTCTTACCAGAATTCTTCTTGTTGCTATTATCATTGATCTTGTTAAGATAGACGCGACGGTTGATGATTCCGCGCTCATGGGTGGGATCAGTAAATATGGGCCTTAGTTCAGTCGCGATCCATGTAGGGAAAAAATCGTCCCGTGCTTCTCTGAGAAGTACATATTCGTTCGTATAACGCGCTGAAAAGTGCGTAATAACCAGTAATTTCGTCTTGGCCTCGTTTGCTACCCGAGCCGCCACGCTGGTCGTTGAATGCCCTGTTTCTTCTGCTTTGTCAGCCATGTCATTGGTAAACGTAGCTTCGTGAAGCAGGATATTAGTGTTTTTGGCAAGCTTGACTGAATTAGGGCAATACTTTGTATCGGTGATGTAGGCAAAGCTATCACCGGGACGCGGATGTCCGACGATATCTATCGATTTTACCACAGATCCATCATCCAATTCCACGTCGTTGCCTGCTTTTAATTCTTTATATTGCCAGTCTTCGGTAACACCCTGTTTGCGGGCTTTTTCGGCATCAACCTTGCCGGGTCGATCCTTTTCCTGGAAACGATAGCCGATACAAAATGCTGAATGATTCAACGGACGGGCTTCTACATAAAATTCATCTTCATCAATTACGCGTTCCTCTTCAAAATCCTCATCAAGTTCAACGTAGTTTACAGAATACTGCAAATCAATGTTTGCAAAATCAAAATTCCACTCCACAAAATCTTTTAATCCTTTGGGACCGACAAGCTTAATCGGACGTTCACGCCGCTGAAGCTGCAGGGTGGAAAGCAATCCGATAAGTCCGGAGTAGTGATCTGTATCAAAATGAGAAATGAAAATGCAATCGATTTGTGAGCGTTTTAATCCCCCTTGCAGCATACGCATCTGGGTATTTTCTCCGCAATCAAAAAGATAGACGCTACCCTCTCTCCAGAGTGCTGCAGATGATAAATGACGAGTGACTGTGGGTGTTGCCGATGCAACCCCTAATGGTACGATAATCATAAATTTTACCTATTTATTTTGTAAAGAGATAGTGTTATCAAAAAATCTCTTGATAGTTGCAATTTTTTGCGTTTTTATTTGACTTTATTTTTAGATTTCAGCCAATTCTTTTTCTATAAGTTGTTTATTATACATATTATAATAACGACCTTGTTTATCTAATAATTCACTGTGAGTGCCCTTTTCTACAATTGATCCGTTTTCCATAAAAAATATGATATCAGCATCTTTTATGGTTGAAATACGATGACTAATCATTATCGTCGTTCGTCCTTTTAATTCCTCACGCAAGTGCTGCAAAATAGCCTCTTCCGTTTTCGTATCCACTGCACTTAACGAATCATCCAGGATAATAATTTTAGGATCTTTGATAAGCGCGCGGGCAATGGCCGTACGCTGTTTTTGTCCGCCTGAAAGCGTAATCCCCCGCTCACCGAGCATGGTTTCGAATTTATCTTCAAACTGAACAATATTATCTTTCACTTGTGCTTTTTCAGCGGCAGTTTCAATTTCATCCGGCGACGCACCGTGAGTTCCAAAGGCAATATTATCTCCGATAGTCTCCGAAAAAAGGAACGTATCCTGCGGCACAATCCCGATATTCCGGCGAAGTACATCAACCGGAATTTGTTGTATGTTGATGCCATCAATTTTTATTTGTCCTTCATTTACCTGGTATAAACGGGGTAACAGGCGAACAAGCGTTGTTTTTCCACTTCCCGTACGCCCGACGATCGCAGCATTTTGCCCTTCTTCGATGGTCATGTTAATGTCCCTGAGCGCATACGCCTCAGCTCCCGGATATTTGAACGAAACGTGTTCAAAAGCAATACGTCCATGGATACGCTGAAGCGAGGTATCCGTATCTTCATTATCTGTAATATGAACCTCTTCTGTTAATATGCGATCAATGCGTTTCCAGGAAGCCATAGCTTTTTGAAAACGATTAATGGTATATCCCAGTGAACCGACCGGCCATGTCAAATAAGCAACATACACTACAAATTCCAGGATATTTCCAACGGTCAAGGTTCCCTGTATAACAAATTCACCGGCTTTCCAAATAACAATAATAATGGACAGACCAATCAGGAGATTAAGTGTCGGGTGAAATAGAGATTCAACAAAATCTAGTTTTAATTTTTTCTTTCGGTATGATTCGCTTTCTTTTGTGAAACGTTCCTGTTCATACTCTTCACGATTAAAAGCCTTAATTAATCGAATTTTTGAGAATGTCTCCTGAGCCCGCCCGGATAACGTTGAATATTGCTCCTGGATGATGCGCGAAAAATCATTAATATATCGGCCTACAAAATAAGCAAAAGCCGAAAGAAATGGTAATGGCAGTATGGCCCACCACGCAAGCCGCGGACTTACACTAAACATCATAAAGATGACAAATCCGGCGCGGCTTACGGTATTAATGGTGTACATATAGGCCGGACCAAAATATTGCCGTGTTTTGCTGACATCTTCCGTAGCCCGCACATATATTTCACCAAGTTTATATTCGTCATAAAATCGTGCGGGAAGTTTCAATAATTTTGAAAAAATATCGTTACGAAGATCATATTCAATCTTTCGTGAACCAACGATTAAGGTTTCCCGTGTTGCAAAAAGCAAAAGCCCATAAATTACTGCAGCGCCAATAAGAAAAAGTGCATTTTTTGCCAGCACCCATCCCGTATGGGGATTGGCAAGAATTTGTCCAAGATCATGGGGTATATGTGTTGAGGAGCCCCTGAAATCCTTAATATCATCAACTGTGCGACGGAGATATACAGGGATACGCGCCAGAAAAAAATTGGAAATAACCAGGAAAACAGAACCCAAAAAAATGGTTCCCTTATATTTCTTAAAATATTTATTTAATTTTTTAAATGATCCCACAACTAAATACTAATAGATCTTATCTGAAAAGAGGCATTCTTTCAATAAGATTTTAACGAAAAAGAATATATATCATCTTATTTACACAATTTTCTGGTCATCCCCACCCAGAATACCTGCAATAAATACGTACTCTTCGACGAATGAAGCCCATTTTCAACCTCCATATCGACTTCATCTTTGTATGTATGTTATCTTTATATATTAACGGACACGGTCTCTGAATATTTTTCAATCCAGTAATCAGCCAAGGATATCGCTGATAAGTATGCTGCTTCCGGTGATTTTCCCTTAAAATAGTCACCTATTAATGCAAGCGGAGCGTCATCCTTTTCCAATTCCATAAAATCCTCATTGATAATATCTTCCGCCTGGTAATACCTCCAAAAATGCTGATTCGTATAATCAGGACGTTCGAGCCAGGATTCTCCAACCACACGGCCGGCTTGTTTTAACAAAATTGATTCAATTTCCTCAGGATCTTTGCCAAAATGCTTTTTAACAAAATTGGGCGAAGAGTGGATCACAATATTTGTTTTTTCCTGCTTCGTACTTTTTGATGATTCATTACTTATCCAGCTCAAATTGCTTTTTATGCATTTGATTCCCTTCCAGGAGGGTATTTCCCTGTTATAAGAAGCCATCAGTACATAGCGCGGCTTATAATGAAGGCCATCAATTTCACGGATGATACGCAATGCAGCCGTTTCATCCTGGGCTGTCTGCAGAACACCGTATGCCTGGGGAGCCGGCGCTGCCAAAATTACCGCATCGCACTCAAACACACTGATGTCGGTCAGATTAACCATCCATGTGCGTTTTTTTCCACGATCCATTCCTATATAAGTAAGTCCGCCAGCCTGTTCCTGTGATTTTATATCCACCCATCGTTTAAGATGGTCAGCTATTGAATTAAATCCGCTGTCAGCGGCGTAATATTCAACTTCATGTTTATTTCGATTCATTTTATGCAGATGAGATCCATCATGAATAGGTAATTCATCCATCCATTGATGAACCATTTTTTTCTCGCCCAAATCATTAACCACTTCCTTGAAGGTATCGCCATCAGCTTTCAAAAATGGTATACCATAATCAAAAAAATTATTATCATCCATATAATGCGTGGCCAGCCGCCCGCCGGGTTTGCGCTCCTTTTCTATAACTGTTACATCATGTCCGGCTTTGGCCAGTTTATCGCCAGCCACTAATCCCGCTAAGCTCGCCCCAATAATTCCTATCTTCATACTAACAATTTTTGTTGATAATTTTTTAATTCACAATTTTAAATATGATTGTAAAATTTAACCATTGTGAATTGTAATTTGTAGTTTAACTTTTGTTTTCAAAAATTCGTACTCGCGGCTCCACAGCATCTTTATCCAACAGAGCCGGCCAAAAAGCCACAATCCGGCTTGCCTTTGGGCGTCCGCCGGCATACCCGGTCACACCGCTTGGTCCGGTCAATACCAATGGAGCCATTTCTTTACCAAATCTATTTAAATCTTCCTTATCCGGGCCGGATACTGACACACGCAATTGAATTTCATTATATTCTTTTGTCAATTCATTTTCGGTAGCCGGTTCCTCATTCACTCCGTTAAAGCCTACATAATCAACCCGGAATCTATCGAATAACAAGTCTAAATTGCCTGCCCGTTTTTTAAGTATTTCGCCGGCTTTTTGTGCTTTTTTCAGTGCATCCGGCCAGGAATAAGTCAGCGTTGCCGTCAGTTTATACCCGTCATGATAGCTGGCAGAAACTTTATATGTTGTTGTAGGCGGCCGGCCCTGAATATCAAATACTCGTACTCGATTTTCTCCATCCGGTTCCAAATGAAGAGAGGTAAAATCAGCGGTGCAGTCCGGCGTAAGATATGCCGACGGGTCATTAATTTCATATACCAGCTGTTCTTTTACAGTCATTTCATCAACGAGCCCGCCCGTGTCCTCGTGCTTGGTCACAACAAAATCTCCATCGGGATGCGCTTCGATGATGGGAAATCCAATATTTGAAAAATCTTCAATCTTCTCCCAATCGGTAAAATTGCCTCCCGATGACTGGGCGCCACACTCAATGATGTGGCCGGCAATAATGCCCGA
>DASQZL010000044.1:0-3038 GCA_035638715.1 Balneolaceae bacterium | reverse complement strand
CTGAAATGATCTATGTTTTTTCACAAATTACGTTATAAACGATGGCTCTGCGTAAAAAATTAAACTTCCTTGATACTTATCTCACCCTGTGGATTTTTCTTGCCATGGGAGTTGGCGTCGCGATTGGCAATTTTATTCCAGCCTTTCCTGCTATGGTCAACTCCCTGAGCAATGGCACAACGAATATTCCCATTGCCATCGGGCTCATTTTGATGATGTACCCGCCCCTGGCAAAAGTGAACTATAAATTACTGCCAAAGGTATTTAAGAATATTAAAATTTTGAGTATTTCCCTGGTCTTGAATTGGATCGTCGGTCCGGTTTTGATGTTCTTTTTAGCAGTCATTTTTCTGCACAACCACCCGGAATATATGGTGGGGCTCATTTTGATTGGTTTAGCCCGTTGTATCGCGATGGTACTTGTTTGGAATGATCTTGCCGAAGGCAGCAGCGAATACGGAGCAGGCTTAGTGGCGCTGAACAGCATTTTCCAGGTTTTTACCTACAGCTTCTATGCCTGGCTGTTTATCACCAAGCTTCCGCCCCTTTTGGGATTTAAGGGAGCCATCGTATCCATTTCTATTGTAACCATTGCCAAAAGTGTGGCTATTTATCTGGGCATCCCATTTGTGTTGGGGTTATTGAGCCGTATTATATTCGTACGATTGAAAAGCAAATCATGGTATGAAGAGCAGTTTATTCCCTTTATTTCCCCGATGACTTTAATTGCATTGCTTTTTACCATTGTGGTCATGTTTTCGCTTAAAGGCAAGCTCATCGTCAAACTTCCGATGGATGTGCTCATTATTGCGATTCCGCTTTTGATTTACTTTTCCGTGATGTTTTTTATCGGCTTTTTTGCCTGTAAAGCAGTAGGGACAAGCTACGATAAAAATGCTGCCATCGCCTTTACCGCCGCCGGAAATAATTTTGAGCTGGCGATCGCTGTAGCCATCGCTGTTTTTGGACTTAATTCCGGGCAGGCATTTGCCGGTGTTATCGGGCCGCTGATTGAGGTCCCGGCGCTTATTTTATTGGTCAAAGTCGCCTTTAAACTCAGGAAAAAGTATTATAATGCCTATTAAACAATTATTTAGATTAGAAGGATAGATAACAATTGCATTATCACAAAATGGGAACGGCATGGTAAATCAGGAAATTTATTTTAAGTTTTTGCCTGATCTATGTTGAAGGACAAGTCTTGAGCATATTTCACAGGAACTAATTTTAACGTACAATGCGTAAATAATGATTCTTTATGATGAAACCGGATTTCAACACGCCGGCCTTTGAAAAAATAGCGTAAGAAATCCGGTTGAGTGAAGCGTCCGTAAAAAATCCGCTCCGCTCAGATCGCTGAAACGGGCAAGACCGCCAGGGAGCATCGGATTTTTTTAGCGGAACGCAGCCGGATTTAGCTATTTATTCACCAGCCGGAGATTTTTGGTTACTTTTGATCATTCAAAAGTAACATTGTAAACAAAAACAATGCACCTAAACGAATGAATAATCGGAGATCCAATCGCTTATATCGAATTTACGTTAAATGAGATAACTACGCAGGCAGGCCAGTGAGAAGAATTAATCAAAATCCTAATGGAAGGAACAGCTGATATGCCGGGATGTATAACTTATATCATTTCAGAATGATCAGAAAATGATGATAGGATCTGGATCACCGAGGTCTGGGAAAGTAAAAATGAATCATCAAGCGTCTCTTTCTCTTCCCTCGGTGCAGGAAGCCATCAGTCGGAGGAATCGGTTTGGTCCCTTGAGATATCCAAGATATCCAAATAAATAAGCGTATATATATGGACCCCGAAGGCAGGCAGGACAAGCTGGGGCAGCTTCATCACGGCCGGTAACAAGGCTTACCTCGAATGCTCACATTAAATAAAACGAACAGCGGTTCATTGGTCGTTATTATCTAACATGGAATAGGATCAAAACCAAGAGTTTCACTCCCTAATCATACGAATGAATAAACAGAGTTTATGAGCAAGCAAAGCGCCGGCATTTTGCCTTACAGACTCAAAAATAATTACCTGGAACTACTTATTGTGCACCCGGGCGGCCCTTTTTGGAAAAATAAGGATCTGGGAGCCTGGTCCATTCCCAAAGGTGAATTCTCAGATGAGGAGCCTTTTGATGCTGCAAAGAGAGAATTTAAAGAAGAGATCGGTTTTGAAATTGATGGTAATTTTATTGAGCTTAATCCGGTCAAACAAAAAGGAGGAAAAACTATTTTAGCCTGGGCATGTGAAAGCGATTTGGATCCAACTCAAATACAAAGTAATACATTTGAATTAGAGTGGCCTCCAAAATCCGGTTCCATCCGAAAATTTCCTGAAATTAATGCAGCACAATGGTTTACCGTCCCCATGGCAAAAAAGAAGATAAATAAAAGGCAGGCGGCGTTAATTGACGATTTAATTAGTAAACTCGATTTGAAACAGGAACAGATAGACGTACCAAACGATGCCAATAAAATTTAGAGACCAAGATTAAGTGAACGGCGTATACCCGGTTTCCACTTGCTTGGCGTAAATCCACATCATCCGTCTGTTTGCCAGCCGTATCCCTTTTCGGCAAGCAAGGCCCCGCGTTCGTCGTAAATGCTCTCATCATCAGGTTTCACTGTGGCCAGGCCGTCAACGTACCGGTTAAACATGCAGAAAGTAGCGGCTATCAATACCGTGTCATGGATTTCCCGGTCGGTCGCCCCGTTTTCTTTTGCACGGTTGATATCATCCTCAGAAACGTTTTTCCCGCTCTGCTGCACTTCTCCTGCAATGGTCAGCAGGCTTTTCATTTTTGGACTCAGTTCACTATCAGCATCATCGTCTTTCACGCGGTCGATAAAATCATAGCTGGCATCAAGCAGGTGTTTCGCAGTGGCGCCATGGGTATATTGACAGTAGTCGCAACCATTCCGGGAAGAGACATAGGTGGCTATTAATTCACGTTCACCCTCCGAGAGGGTGGAATCGCCCCGCAAAAGGATTTGTGCTAATTCGAGCATCGGCTTTGCAGTTTCA
>DASQZL010000043.1:0-5632 GCA_035638715.1 Balneolaceae bacterium | reverse complement strand
CCCCCACTACAAAAGAATTGCTTATACTATGTAATGTATTCGGGTGAATGATATACTGCGCGTCGAACTGTAATTGAAATTCAGGTGATATAGCGAACAGATAAGTGCCTTCAATATCGCTCTCATTTTGGGCCGGTAACAGATTTTGCCGCCTGGCTATCGTCTTGTAATCAGAACTGCTCCATGAGATAGCCGTGGCCACGCCCAGTTGATTGTGGCCCTTAAACAAGCCGGTGTAAACCAGCCCAGCGCCTGTATAGCCCGTAAAACGATTAATTTTCCCATTGGCGATCCCTAATCGCACATACCCGGCCAGTCCCTGTTCTGCAGTCTGTGGTTTATGATACAATTTTGCATCCACTGAAGCATAAAGCCCGCGACCCCGCTGATGAGACTTAACCCATCCCATTCGGGGTTGAGTATATAGCCATCCGCCCAGTGTAAGCCGATAGCCGTTAACAGGTTCCACTCCGCGACCCAAGAATTGATACTTAAACCCGTTTTTCGCTTGTTTGGGGCCCGGCGTGTAGCTCAGTTCGGTGGCAATTAACGCGCCGTCTTTTTTGTGGAAAAATATTTTCGTACCCCGGCTATTGCCCGGATCGGACGGGACACCATCAAACACGGCCGCCTTAAAATAGAGTCCATTTTCGACTTGGGTTTTTACCCGGACCGCCAGTGATGTGTAAGGAAAAATAGAGGGGCCCATCACACCGCTGTTTCCGTATGCCGCTCCTATACCCTGAGAGCTGTTGATAAAAAGCTGGGCCGTGGGATTGACATCGAATTCGGAATTCAAATCGTATTTACCCGCAAGAACGGAAGTCTTAAGTCTGGGAAAGATGTGCTCAATCCAGGCTTCATACAGACGCCATGAATTTTCTGCCTCAATATTGTCAAGTCCCTGAACGTCACCGGCCAGGGACGATATGCTGCCGCCCTGATTACCTAAACCGTAAAAAAATGCTTTTGTTCGCTTCAGACCGGCAAGCGTATTTAAATTCACCGATAAGGTCGCATCAATATTATCCAGATAACGTACGCCCTGCCCTTTACCGCCGGCCACGTTGGCCATCAGATCGCCCGTGTAGGTGAGTCCCCAGTTAAACGATTTATGTATCTTATGTGCCTGACAATTTGCACGTAAGGGCAAACTGATAATAGCGACAGTAACAATGCCAATCGCAGTGATATTATTTTTTATGATAGGAAATTAAATTTTATTAAATAGACAAAGTTACCTTTTCAACAAAGTTCAAAAATATATATTTATTGACAATAAGAAATCCAAAAAATTGCTATTAAAGATAAAGTAATCAGAAATATCCATATAAATTATTTGATACTAAAAGCCATAAGTCGGACAAATATAAGGGAATCCAAAAATTCATACCTCCGACACCCGTAAAATGAATCGGGTATTCACTTCATTCCATCAAGTCTTTGTGAAACTTGAAAATTCCCTCTATCCGGCTCTTTGTCTTTTATACTTTGAACGTTTTTTGGTTATTTGAGCGGCATAGTATGAACCGATAACTATAATTGCAGCGACCCCCTGCGCAATCATCGTCTCCCAATTGTTATAAACGGCGAACCAGAGACTGACCCAGTCGGGAATGTGGATGGCAATTGCATGGGTCGGAATCCAGTGCGCCTGCTGCATTTCATGAATTTGTTCACCAACAATGATTTCAAAGACCGCCCCCAGCGTTATTCCCGTAAAGACAAGCATTTTTTTGTATGGCAGCTTTTGATGAGCGATAAAGGTAAAATAACCGGTAATTAAAAGAAGCACCAGAGCCAGCGCACAGCCAAAATACACGTTGAGGCTCCCAATTTGCATACGAATATTTTGCAGGAAAATGTCTACTTCAAAACCCTCGCGATAAACAGAGGCAAAGCCTACCATAAATAATCCACTGTAAGCCATAGACTTCGCTGCCGCTGTCCCCCGGCCTTTAGCTTCCTCAGCCGACTCGATATATTCTTTCTTCTTCTTATTCTGAAATGAGATCCAGCCGGTCCAGTAAATACTATGAAAAAACCAGTTCATAACCACCATCAATACAACAACAGCCAGCAAGCCCGTTGCGGCCTGAATATTAACCTCGGATACGGTATTAGCTACAAGAGATAAAATACCGATCAGAATAAACCAGGTAGCCGCACTGGCAGCAGTTCCCGCTCCAGCTCCGGTAGCGATGGGTTTCCAATAAATTTTCCGCGTTCGAACCAAACCGGCCACAATAGCCGATAGTACCAAAATGCATTCCAGTCCTTCACGATAAACCAGCACAGCCGTATAGACGAGCCCGGCTCCCGGGGAAATGCCATTGCCCGTCGGACTCGGATTGCCCCCTGCTGTAACTGCCTGCCAGATTAATATAGCCAATACAAGCGCCCCGGCCAGGAACAACCCTCCATTTTTCACCCAGGGATACTCATTCATAATTACCCTTCCACGTTGAATGACATTCAAACTGGCAGTATTGCTCATTTTTCGCCTTCTAAATTCTGCTTTCCGTTCAAAGGATAATAATAATTATTTAGATTAAGTTAAAATAACATTCACTATTATTTAGATTGAATTTAAATAGTAACTGAGAAAAAAATATTAATCTGCCGAGAAATTAGAATTTATTCCTTGGGAGTGTTACTTTTACCGATCAACTGAAAATATTCATCACACGCGGCAACATTATGCAATCTTTAGATCCGAACGTTCAGGACAAAATTGACGAATGGCTTAATGGCCATTACGACGAACAGACGAAAGGTACGATCAGAAAGAAATTAGATGAAAAAAAGTTTGAGGAATTAAACGATGCTTTCTATAAAGACATGAAATTCGGTACAGGCGGCATTCGTGGTATCATGGGCGTGGGACCAAACCGCATTAATAAATATACGGTAGGACGGGCCACCCAGGGATTTAGCAATTTTTTGAAAAAAAATCATCCAAACGAAACCATCAAGGTCGCCATTGCTCATGACTGTCGAAATAATTCTGATATGCTGGCCCGGATAGCGGCTGACGTGTTTTCGGCGAATGGTATTCGGGTATTTTTATTTGATGGACTTCGCCCCACTCCGGAACTCTCTTTTGCTATCCGGGAATTGGATTGCCAGGGCGGGGTGATGGTGACGGCCTCGCACAACCCCAAAGAATATAATGGCTACAAGGCTTATGGTGCCTATGGCGGACAGCTGGTATCCCCTCAAGATCAACAGGTAATCAAAGAAGTTCAGGGTATTGAGGATATTGATGAAGTTCTGTTTGAAAGCAACGATGAATTGATTGAACGTATTGGCAAGGAAATTGACGAGCGATACCTGGATGCCATTACCAGCCTTTCTATTTCGCAGGAGGCTATCAGGCGGCAAAGTGATCTGAGCATAGTGTTCTCTCCTATTCATGGCACGGCCGGTGTGTTGGCACCGCCCGCACTTGAGCGCTTTGGCTTTAAAAATGTGAATCTCGTGGAAGAACAAATGGTTTTCGACGGCAATTTCCCTACGGTTGAGTTGCCGAATCCCGAAGAAAAAGAAGCCATGACGCTGGCTCTTAATAAAGCTAAAGAAATTGATGCGGAACTGGTGATGGCTACCGATCCGGATGCAGATCGGGTAGGCATTGCGGTAAAAAATAATGAAGGGGAATGGGTACTGTTAAATGGAAACCAAACCGGCACTCTCCTTATCCATTATTTGCTTGAGGTTTGGAGTAACTCCGGAAAAATGCAGGGTAATGAGTACATTGTCAAAACCATCGTTACCACCTATCTACTCGACCGTATTGCCGGGGCTTACGGAGTAGACTGCTACAACACATTAACCGGCTTCAAGTATATAGGTGAGTTGATAACAAAATTTGAAGGACAAAAAAGATTTATTGCCGGTGGTGAAGAAAGTTACGGCTACCTGGTCGGAGAACACGTGCGTGATAAGGATGCAATCGTTTCTACGGCTTTCATCGCTGAAATGGCGGCTTATTATAAAGACCGGGGTAACAGCCTCTACGACGCTCTCATTGATATCTATACCCAGTATGGCTGTTATCGCGAAAAACTGGTTTCAGTGTATAAGCGGGGACAGGAAGGAGCCAAAGAAATTCAACAAATGATGGCGGATTTCCGGAATAATTCTCCTGAATATATTGGCGGCTCGAAAGTAATTATCATTAAAGACTATAAAACACAGAAAACAAAAAACCTTGAAACAGGCAAGGTTTCTTCCATCGATTTACCCACCTCAAACGTCCTTCAATTCATTACAAAAGACAATTCCATTATTTCCATCCGCCCGTCGGGAACCGAACCGAAAATTAAATTTTATTGCAGTGTAAATACCGACCTGGAGGACAAGGAGCAATTCACTGCCACCGCAGCTCGACTCGATAAAAAAATGGATGGAATAATAGAGGAATTAACCAAATAAACGACTACCCTATGTCCATGACAAAGCGGTATGCTATCATTCCCTTTATACTGCTTATCATAGTAGTAATTTTTAGCCTTTTTTTCCCGGGTCTGCCCAAAAATGTTTCTGCCTTTAAAAACATAAATACCGGCGATACAGCGTGGATGCTGGTATCCACGGCCTTTGTTCTCGTCATGACGCCCGGCTTAGCTTATTTTTACGGCGGGATGGTACAAAAGCGCAATGTAATTTCGACCATGCTTCAAAGTTTCATCAGTATGGCCATTATAACTATTGTGTGGATAGTCGTGGGTTTCAGCCTGGCATTCGGAAAAGATATCGGGGGAATCATCGGCGATCCCTGGACCTTTTTTATGATGAGAGGTGTGCTCAGCCATGCGCCGTGGAAAACGGCACCGACCATTCCGATGATTTTATTTGCCATGTTTCAACTTAAATTTGCCATTATTACACCTGCCCTGATCACCGGTGCCTTTGCCGAGCGTATTAAATTCACGGGCTATCTGCTGTTTATCATATTATTTTCCATTTTTATTTACTGTCCCCTGGCTCATGCCACCTGGCATCCGCAGGGAATTCTTGCTCAATTTGGGGTCTTGGACTTCGCCGGCGGTACTGTTGTGCACATGAGTGCCGGGTGGGCCGCGCTGGTTGGGGCCATGTATCTGAAAAGAAGAAATGAACCTGTACATAAACCAGCTCATATCAGTTATGTAATTTTAGGGACGGGGCTTCTCTGGTTCGGCTGGTTCGGGTTCAATGCCGGTTCGGCTTTTGCTGCAAATGCACTGGCTGCCACCGCCCTCGCTACGACAATGTGCGCCTCTGCTGCAGCTGCCTTCACATGGATTATTTTTGATGCTCTTCGCGGCCGTAAACCTTCAGCAATGGGAACTTGCATTGGAACAGTCGTGGGTCTGGTTGCGATTACTCCGGCTGCCGGTTATGTATCAATTTCACAATCTTTGACCATTGGTATCATTAGCGCCATTGTTAGCAATATCATGGTTGAAGCACGAACCCTAACCTCCATAGATGATACCCTGGACGTTTTTCCCTGTCATGGTGTAGGCGGGATGGTTGGGATGCTACTTACCGGAGTGTTTGCTCATCATTCAATAAATCCTGCGGTAACCACCAATGGATTAGTTTACGGACAAACCGGTTTATTTTTCAAACAGCTTATCGCTCT
>DASQZL010000042.1:0-10194 GCA_035638715.1 Balneolaceae bacterium | reverse complement strand
ACTTTTTTGTCTTTAAAATATTTTCCTGTAATGTATTTAACTTCTTCCGAAGCAGCCAGGTAAAGCGGAGTCTCTGCCCCTTTCGCTGGTGAGCGCATAAATGGTTTTCCCACAAAGTAAATCAATTTAAGCCACCACGGTGCCTCCCCGGCGAGATGGGTCCCGACCGCACCCGGGTGAAGGCAGTTTGCGGTAATTGATGTTTCATTCGTTCGCTTGGCCAACTCATGCGTGAACATAATATTACAGAGTTTGGAAAGCCCGTATGCTTTCACCGGTGAATAGTTGGTAGTTAGCTGCAAATTATCCATATCAAAAATGGCCGCGCCAAGCCGGTGAACTTCCGAGGAAACGTTAATGATGCGGGCAGATGGAGCGTTTTGCAGGGCATCCTTAAGCAAATTGGTAAGTAAAAACGCCCCCAGATGATTAATGGCAAAGGTTCGTTCGATGCCGTCGGAAGCTTTCCTGCGCTGGGATGATACAATACCAGCATTATTAATGAGAATATCCAGTGAATCATGATTTTCTGTAATTCTCTGAACGGCCTCTCGAATATCACGCTGAATAGCCAGATCGGCTAAAACAATTTCAATATCAGCGCGGCCTGTTTGGTCGATGATTTCCCGGCGGGCGCGTTTGGCCCTCTCTTCATTTCGGCACAACATAATTACATGTGCTCCCTGTTGCATCAAACCCAGCGTGGTTGCCTTACCGATACCGGAATTTGCACCTGTCACGAGACAAACTTTATTTTTTAATTCCATATAGGTAATTTATTTAATGAATATATTTTTGCCTATCTTTTACGTTATATAACCCTAATAGCGCATTATTTGTTCGAGGCAAGTAAGTATATACCAAGCTTAATAGGAAATTCAACAGTTACAGATATTAATGATTCAAGATTTTCTTAATTCCGTTGAAAAATTTGTTGTGGTTGGCGATCGCGTGCTGATCAAACCGCGTGACATGGAAGTTCAAACTGAAAGTGGGCTGGTACTGCCGGCTACTGTCAAGGAAAAGGAGAAAATTCAAAGCGGATATGTGGTAAAAACCGGACCGGGCTACCCGATTCCTTCTCAACAGATCGAAGAATCATGGAAGGAGACCGAGGAGACCCGCTATATCGGGATGCAGGCCGAACAGAGTGATTTGGCGATCTACCTGGCTGATCAGGGACACGAGATAGAATTTGAGCATGAAAAATATGTGATTGTACCGCACAGTGCTATTCTGCTTTTGATACGAGATGAAATGGAGATGTGATGATATACTGGCAAAGTGTGGGGCGATTGAAAATAACATTGTCTAATTGTGAAAAGCTACTCTTGTTATTTCGTACCCTGCTTGCTCAACGAAATACTGTACAGTTGAGATGCGGAATCTCTCAAGTGTGATGGTTTCGGCGAAGTTCAGCCTGAAATGCTGTTTTCTTTTGACCACTCACCGCAGTACTGGTATTTTCTGGTGTAAAAACATCACTCACGCTGATAAATTTTAAACCTGTTATCAGAATTATGAAAAGTAAAATGACAACCTCAAAAAAACAGGATCGCCGTTGTGCCTATTGTGGAAGCCGGGCCCCGGTTATTTGGGTGCATGGCCATGGGCAGTGTGCGGCATGTGGTATTAACGTGGCTGAATGCTGTCAGGGCGAACAGTGTGAAAAAGAACAAAATGAGCCCGGTTTGAAAAAAGGATGAATCTGTTTAGCTCATGAATGAATTTGGGCTTCTTTGAATAAATATTCCTTGCTTATCCGCAGAAGCGTAAAGCTCATTTTCGAACGAGTTTTTCATCCTCTACCGAATATATCCGGTCACAAAGAGCGAGTTCAGCAGGGATATTTGAAGCGATAAACACTAAATTTTTCGTTTCTCTGAAATCATTGACAAGTTCTTCAATTAATTCGCGTCCCTTCTTATCCAGATTCGAACCGGGTTCGTCCAGAAATAGAATATCCGGATTGGGCACGAGAGCAGCTGCCAGTCGCAGTCGCTGCTGCTGGCCGGTGGAGAGATTTACAAATAGTTGATCGGAGAGATCGCCAATTCCTGTTTTTTTCAGCGCTTCATGCGCAGCAGCGAGCTGGCCTTTTGCTCCGCGGAGTTCCAGCAGGAAATTTAAATTTTCGGCGCAGCTTAACTCCCGGTATAGATTGATATATGGAGCCGCATAACCAATATTTTTTTTAAGCGATTCTTTATCAATAGGTTCATTATCTTGAAACCACTCAACCGTACCGGAAGTAGGACGATCAAGCCCTGCGAGGCATCGCAGTAGGGTCGATTTTCCGGAGCCGTTCGAACCGGCAATCCCCAGTACGCCCTCAGTGTGCTTGAGTGAAATGTCATTAAATACACTTTTGGTACCAAAGTGCTTGCTTAAGCGTTGTACATGAAGAGTAAATGAGTTCACTTGTTGTTTAGGTTTATGAAAAAGCCAATCAGCAGTCCAAAGGTAAGGAACTTTATACGATTTGGCATTAACAATTGTTGTAATACCTCAAATCAGATTATATATTTATAACTAATGATTATGGATCAAATAATTCAAAATATAACGGAACATTTTACCGAGCAGCTGCCAAAGGAATCTGAATATTATTATATCGACGATCTGAAAGAACAGGATTTCCCCGTTTTTCTTGTCGAACGAATTCGAATTGAGCTGAAACGGAGACTGGACCAATCTTTTGAATTACCGACAACAGAATGGGCGTCGATACAGGCGGAGGCGGTGCGGGAATCCTGGCAGCAGCTTTTGAAAGTTTTGCAGCATAAAATACGGCTGCCGGCTGATTATTCACGACCCGTAATAGAATCGGCGGTTGCTGATATCATAAAGATCCTCGTACAACCGCGTGAATATATCCCTGCTCTATTATTTGGTGATAATTCGCAGCTACCGGCTTCCGAGGTCAAAGAGCGGTCAGCGTTGCTGGTCGTTTACCCGCATTTCGGTCGTGTGATCAATCGTTATATGGAGCAAAAACAAAAGGATAAGCTCAGCCGAAAGCATTGTGGGCAGATCATCCGGCGTGTTGATGAAAAAGTAACGAGTGAATATACCGCCATGGAATGGGTGCAAATGCTTGATCCGCTGTTTACACTTACGGACTCTTCAGTTGATCCGGAGTTAATTCGGATATTTTTTGAAGATCGGGATATGAAAACAATGGCTGCTAAGTTCGCCAAAAATGATGCGCCGCTTAGCCGGACAGAATTTATTGAAATATTTTCTGCTCCTGTTGAGAAGACCAAGCCGACCCCATCAGATAATGCCCCGGGGATGCCTGACAGGAAACAAAAATCTGATAGCTTTGAAAAGGAGGAAGCTTCAGAACCTGCCGAACAAAAATTGTCTTCCGAAAAGAAAGAATCCGAAGATAAAGCTGAAGAATTCGCTGAAAAATCTTACGGAAGTAGTAAAAAGAGCAGGGAGGCTTCCCCGTCTGAAGGCAGCCCCATCTTTGACGATGCAAATGCTGCAAATGAGGAGGAACCATCCGATTCGGATGATAATAAAAATTTTCAGGCCACCTCCGATGAGCAAACGGAAATCAGCCGGAATAAAGAGCAGGAAAATGAAGAGCTGGCTTCACTAAATGATATTTTTACCAGCTCGTCAGAAGTCGAAACCAAATCCGAAGAATCGTCAAATGAATCGTCCTCCGGGCAGTCTGATGAACCAGATTCAGAGGAAGACACCGAGGAAGAATCACCCATCTGGAGAAAATTTATGGATCCGGAAGAGGAGCAATCCGATCAGAATAATAATGAGGAAAACGGTGGGGACCAAAACTGGTTTACCGGCGAATCGGTGGACACTCCTCATGAAAAGGCCCGCGAGAGGGAGCCTGTAAACGAGCAGCAGGAAGAATTGGAACAATTTTTGGCTGATGATGAATCTTACTTTGTTAAGGAGCTTTTTAACGGTTCAATGCAGGATTACCGTAAGGCTCTTCGCGCTATTAGTCGTCAGGATTCCTGGAAGGATGCGAGCAGGCTGATAAATAGAAATATTTTCAAGCGGAATATGATTAATATTTATTCCGAAGCGGCAGTGGATTTTACCGACCAGCTGCAGACCTATTTTTTCAGTAATTAAATTATAATATCAGGTCAGGATACGAAGATTTTAATTTACCTCTGCAAGTGTGGCTGAATCATGTAGAAAATTAATCTATACATAATTCTAATTAAGAAGGAATGCATTTTTAATGGCAGAAGACAAGAAAGTTCAACGGTTAAAACAGAAACGTGAGTCAGCAAAAAAAGGCGGGGGCGAAAAACGTATAAACAAGCAACATGACAAAGGCAAGCTGACCGCCCGTGAGCGGCTCGATCTGCTCCTGGATGATGGCTCTTTTGAAGAACTCGATCCGTTTGTAACGCATCGAAGCAAAGCCTTCGGGCTTGATGAAAAGCGTATTCCGGGAGACGGCGTGGTTACCGGCCACGGGCTGATACACGGGCGCCCGGTTTATGTCTTTAGTCAGGATTTTACGGTTTTCGGCGGATCGCTTTCGGAGACCAACGCTGAAAAAATTTGCAAGGTCATGGATTTGGCCATGAAAAACGGTGTCCCAATCATAGGACTGAATGATTCCGGGGGCGCGCGTATTCAGGAGGGTGTTTCCTCGCTGGGCGGCTACGCAGAGGTTTTTTGGCGCAACAGCATGGCTTCGGGCGTCGTGCCGCAACTTTCAGCAGTGATGGGGCCTTGCGCCGGTGGCGCGGTGTACAGCCCGGCGCTGACGGATTTTGTTTTTATGGTAAAAAACAGCAGCTACATGTTTGTTACGGGACCGAATGTTGTAAAGACCGTAACGCATGAGGAAGTCACTTCGGAAGAATTGGGCGGTGCAACAGCACACAGTGCAAAGTCGGGTGTAGCTCATTTTGCCGTGGAAAATGATGCGATTTGTTTACGGCAAATTCGCAGTCTTTATGAATATTTGCCTTTGAATTGTGAAGAAAAACCCCCTTCTGCTGAACCGCAGGACCCGGATCCATCCAAAGCTGAAGCACTGGACGATTTAATTCCGGCAAATCCGAATAAACCCTACGATATTAAAGATGCTATCAATGGGATCGTCGATAATAATTCGTTCCTGGAAGTACACGAGCACTACGCTGATAATTTGGTGGTCGGTTTTGCGCGTATGGACGGTCGCAGTGTGGGTATTGTAGCCAATCAGCCACTGGCCCTGGCCGGCGTGCTCGATATTGATGCCTCGTTAAAAGGTGCCCGCTTTGTTCGCTTTTGTGATTCGTTTAATATTCCTTTGATTACTTTTGAGGATGTTCCCGGATTTTTGCCTGGTACCGATCAGGAGTGGGGTGGCATCATCAAGCATGGCGCAAAGCTCCTGTATGCGTTTTGTGAGGCTACCGTCCCTAAAATGACCGTCATCACACGTAAAGCGTACGGCGGTGCTTATGATGTGATGAACTCCAAGCATATCCGGGCTGATTATAATGTGGCATGGCCGACGGCTGAAATCGCAGTGATGGGGCCGAAGGGAGCGGTTGAAATTATTTTTCGTAAGGAGATCGCCGACGCTGATGATCCCAAAGCGAAGGAGGAGGAACTTACTGAATTTTATAAAGAGGAATTTGCCCACCCCTATAAAGCCGCCGCCCGCGGATATATTGACAACGTAATATTACCGGGTGAAACGCGTGAGAAATTAATCAAGGCACTAAAAATTAACGAAAACAAAGTGGATTCTATCCCGAAGAAAAAGCACGACAACCTCCCATTGTAGAGTTAGGAATTGGAAATTAGGGAAACACTATTAAAATTTTATTAGGCTTTATTTCTGTCTCCTGATGCGTTCATATAAGAACGATCCTATTCCTAATTCTTAATTCTCAATTTCTAATTAATTATATGGATTTATTTAATGAAAAATCCGGCGCTTCAGAGAATAAAAATGGCGACCGGAATGCCGTAAATCCGCATGAACCTCTGGCCACGCGCATGCGCCCCCGCTCACTGGAGGAGTTTGTAGGGCAGGAGCATGTAGTCGGGGAAGGAAAAATGCTTCGTCGTATGATCGAAAGTGGCGTCATCGGTTCGCTTATCTTTTACGGTCCGCCCAGCTCAGGAAAAACCACGCTGGCACATGTCATTTCGCGCGAAATTAATGCCGAGTTTGTTGTCCTTAATGCTGTGTTAGATGGCATCAAGGATCTGCGAAAAGTGGTAGCCAAGGCCGAAAAAGTCCGGCAGATGAACAAGCGAAAAACGATTCTTTTTGTTGATGAAATACATCGGTGGAACAAAGCCCAGCAGGATGCATTACTTCCTCACGTAGAGACCGGAGTGATTACGCTGATCGGCGCTACGACAGAAAATCCATTCTATTCGCTGGTAAACCCGCTGCTTTCACGATGCCAGCTTTTTGAGCTCTATGATTTGACGATTGGCCACGTGCGCACCATGATTTACCGTGCGCTTGAGGATGAAAATCGCGGCTTGGGAAATAAAAATGTAAAAGTGACAAATGAGGCCGTGGAGCACCTTGCCGATTATGCCGGCGGTGATATACGGAATGCTCTGAACGCTCTCGAAGTAGCCGTGCTTTCCAGCGAGCCGGATGATGAAGGTGTCATCCACATCACTCTTGATATTGCCAAACAGTGTATCCAAAAACGAAGCGTACGCTATCATGCCGGCGGTGACGAGCATTATCACTATGCCTCGGCCTTCATTAAATCGATGCGCGGTTCGGACCCTGATGCGGCTCTTTACTGGATGGCAGCGATGCTTGAAGGCGGCGATGACCCGAATTTTATTTTTCGGCGGATGCTCATCCTGGCATCCGAAGACGTAGGGCTTGCCGACCCCCACGCACTTTCGTTAGTCAATGCAGCCCATGAAGCTTTTACGAAGTGCGGTATGCCGGAAGGACTTTATTTTTTATCGCATGCATGCATTTATTTGTCTCTGGCTCCCAAAAGCAACAGTACGGGAGCTATTTTTTCAGCACAGCGCGAAATCAAGCAAAATGGCACCGGACCGGTGCCCGAGCATCTGCGCGATAAAACGGCCAATACAAAAAAGGCGCGCTATCTCGGCGTGGAAAATGCTTCCGAAAACTATAAATACCCGCATTCCTTCGATCACCACTGGATTGAACAGCAGTATTTGCCCGATGATGTGGATTTTCAGGCCTATACACCCGGGAAAATCGGCCGGGAGCACAAACTTTGGTCACGAATTGAAGAAATCAGGAAAGCCTATAAGTCAAGTGAATAGCTGGCCTAAAAGTTCATTTGAATATGACTTACGGGCAGCCGGAACAGCATCAATCTTTTTTAAGCATATAACCCACGCCGTGAAGCGTTACCAGGTGATCCGGATCTTCAGGATTTGTTTCAATTTTGGAACGAAGTTTAGACACATGTACATCAACCGTGCGGGTATTCGTTTGATGATTGTAGCGCCATACGTTTTTGAGTAAGTCGGCCCGTGAAACCGGACTATTGGCACGATTGGCGAGATAACGGATGAGTTCTACTTCACGGGTGGTAAGTTCGGCATTCTCTTTATCGGGGTGTTCAACCACCGCTTTCCTTAAATCGATGTGTATGGGTCCCAGGTTGACTTTATCCACCTTCTTATTTTTAGAAAATTCATTCGAGCGGCGCAAGCGTGCGTTAATCCGGGCGAGCAGCTCTTTCACCCCGAATGGTTTGGTCATATAGTCGTCAGCTCCGATTTTTAAGCCGGTTACCTTGTCAATTTCACGGTCACGCGCCGTCAAAATGATAATGGGGAAGGTGTAATTCATGGCTCGGATCTTTTTGCAGACATCGTACCCACTGATACCGGGCAGCATCAAATCAAGAATCATGAGGTCGGGCTCTTCCTCTTTGACTATTTCAATAGCCTTTTGCCCCCTTTTTGCTATAAATGTATCGTACCCTTCATTCTGAAGCGTATCTTGCAATGTAAAAATTAGACTGGGTTCATCTTCAACAATTAGTATTTTTTTGTTATCCACGTCGGTTGATGACATAATCAGTAGGTTACTTTGTACTTTTTGCAAATTTTAATACGGAAGAAAAAGCTTTTGAACGATTCGTATCTTTCGTTGATTTTCGCATGACGGGGAACCTGACTGTAAATGTTGAGCCTTGTCCCTTACTGCTTTGAACGCTAATCGTTCCACCATTTAAATTAATTAGATTTTTTACAATAGACAGCCCGAGACCATAGCCATTGGTCTTTGCAGTCAGCGGATCTTCGGCACGATAAAATTTTTCGAATATATGATTTTTTGCCTTGCCTTCTATACCGATACCATGATCTTCAACCTGTAAAACAATGTCTGATTCTTCCTGAAACAGGCGAATACCCAGATATTTATCCTCTCCGCTATATTTGATAGCATTACTAATTAAATTTTTCATTATAGTTGTGAGGCTGTGTTCATCAACCATCACCTCAGGCAGATGCTCTTGGATGCTTGTTTCCAGAGTAAATCCTTTATTTTCAGTAATATAAGATTTCTCGCGTTCAATATAATCTCGTACTTTTTCACCAATAGCCAGGGGTGTACGATGGACAAAAGATTCATTTGCGTCGGTTTTGGCCACCTCAAGAAGGTGATCAATCATATTTCGGAGACGAACGGCCGCACTATAAATGTGTGAGCCGTATGATTGAAGCCTCTTTTGGTTTTCGACACGACCGTCGGCCAAATTTTCACCTGCCGCCTGCATGACCGAAATAGGCGTTTTAAGCTCGTGCGTAACATTTGCTAAAAAATCTGATTGCCGTTGCGCAAGAGCTTCTTCCCGCCGGGCTGTGAAAAACATGAAAAGCATGGCCCCAACTAAAAAAATAAAAGCTCCACTGAGGATAATTAAATTGATCCATAAAGAGTGCTGCGAGGCTGCTGTTTTCGGGTTTTTATTAAAAGATGCGTACAGCCTCCAATTGTCAAAAAAATCCGGAAATTGTTGTTTAAACTGAACTTTATCAGCATTAAAATGTAATGCGGGATTGCTACTCGCGATAACCTGTCCATCAGTCCAGTTTCGAAGCCACACATTGAGACTGGAATGCGCATTCGTTCCAAACGTTTTAACAAGCTGGGGCTGCAGATATTTATTAATCAGATATTTTCGGTTAAAGGGCAGGGCTAAATATCCTGCCACCCTGTTATCAGCCTGATTTACCAGAGCAATGATCATACTGTGGTCGGAATCAAATATTACTTTATTGTTATAGCGATATTTGTTGATAATTGCTTTCATGCGCGTTCTCGCAATACCCAGACCGTCACAGAGCACCCTGGGATAAGCATCAGTGGATGAAAATGCCCCGCTTTGACTATTGAATTGCAAAAGTGCCCCCCCTTGCCTGCAGGTATTGGATTGGGCGGGCAAATAATAGATATTCTGAAAGATTGAATCCTTCGCAGCTTTCGAAACGATGCGGGTGGCTTTATGGGTAAAATGATGGGTTTGTTTGAATTTTTTTTCAAGTCGATTGATATCCAGCCCTCCCAAGCCGTAAAAGGGTTTGATGAACCGGTACCGAACACGATCCGCAAACTCGGCTACCCGCAGTTTATTTGACTGGCGTTGCGCTTCGATGGAACTGTGGCGAAGTGTATACAGCGAATATACATTCATGCCTGTGAGGCCCAGTACAGCCAATATACCTGTTACCAATAAGATCCAGCGAAGTGATTTTTTTTTCACTTTCATTATAATATCAAACGTGGGAAGCAAACATAATATTGAGCAGAAGAATTAATCTGATTCAAAAATTTGGTTCTTCTTCAAAACATTTTTCAAATCCTCAAATTCGACAGGCTTCGTTAAATACTCGAGATAATCTGTTTCTTTAGCCCGTTTCACATGCATCGGATCGGAATTCCCGGTAATATAAATAACCGGAACATCAGAAAATTCACGAATTTTTTTCATTGCATCAATGCCATTTAGTTCTCCCTCCAGAATAATGTCCATCACAATCAGGTCTGGTTTAAGTTCCCTGGTCATCTCAATGGCTGTTTTACCATACACGAGTTCACCCTCCGTCTCAAACCCAAGTTGTTCAAAGTAGTTTTCGTATAAGAGATTCAGTACAAGATCGTCTTCAACAATAAGTACTCTTTTTTTGTCCGCCATAAAAATTGGAAGTCTTAATATTAAGAGACTAAAA
>DASQZL010000041.1:0-2270 GCA_035638715.1 Balneolaceae bacterium | reverse complement strand
GAGGGCAATCCAAACAGGAATCCCGTTGTACAAACACCTATCGTCGCCATTTTGCGGTCAATGCCCATGTCCACAAGGACACGGCTGGCAAGCTCAATCATAGATATCAGTGAACTAAAGGCCGCAAATGTTAATCCAAGGAAAAAAATGATGGCAAAAAATCGCCCTCCCGTCATCTGGTTAAAAAGCTGAGGCATCCACATAAAAGTCAGTCCCGTGCCCGCCGGACCGGATGTTTTCATGATATGCATAATTTGTTTGTCCCCCATGTGGCCACCCAACGTACCGAAAACTGTTGAGAATATAATCATAGCAGCCAGCAGGGAGATAGTATTATTGCCAATACCCGTTTGAAAGGCACTCAAGGTGATATCGTCTCGAGAGCGCATATAAGCCGCATACGTCAAAATGAGTCCCCAAGCTGCGCCGGTATCCCAGGCATTTTGGGTAAGTGCCTTGAGCCATATTTTGGGATGCGATAAAGTAGACCAGTCAGGTGTGAAGAGATAGGTTAATCCCCGGAAGCTGCCATGCAGGGTTAAGGCACGGCCGAGAGAAATCAGGATTACCACAAAAAGTGAAGGAATTAATATTTTGTTGATCCGCTCGATTGATGACACGCCCTTAATCACAACAAGGGCTCCGCATCCCATCATAATAGCATGAAACAGAACCGGCCATCCGGATCCCTGGAACCCATGCCACACGCCCTTTGCCTGCTGAAGTCCTGTGGGCAGCGAGGTAAAAACAGACTGTATGAAATAATAAAGGCTCCAGCCGGCCACCACGCTGTAGTAAAACATGATGGCGGTCGCTACAAATGCAATAAAAGCACCCATCCAGGCAAATTTTTTCCCCACAAGTTTAATGAATGATCCGATCACCCCTTTTCGACCGTGAAGCCCGATGCCGTATTCAGCAATAATAAGCGGAATAGAAAACAGGAATAAACAGCATGCCCAGGCAATAAGAAAAGCTCCGGCTCCACTCGGGCCTCCGCTCTCAGCTGCAATCCGGGGAAATCGCCAGATGTTACCCGTGCCAATTGCAATACCCAATACACTTAATATTAATCCCAGCCGCGAAGAGAAAAAATTATTGTTGTTTTCACTCATTTTATTTGTAGTAAATTAAAATTGCAGGCATGTTTAAAATATCAGCGAGATGACATTGTATGCCTGTTCGAATCCAAACTTTTTAGAGTCTTTTTCAGGGCCCAAGGGTCATCCCGAATCCCGTATGCTTGGGTGAGGGATCTCAAATTATTATACTATTTATAGTCGTTAAAAAGGGATAATCGTTGAACACATTTGAGATTTCTCGTCTCCCGACTGCCGTCAGGATCCTCGAAATGACCAAAATTTGGTTATCAAAGTCTTTTTACAACCTAACTGTAACGATCAGGACTTATGAGCCGATGAGCCAAATCAGCCTGATTATTGGAAATTAACTGCTCGATCAGTTCACCACTGGAGAAGCTCAAACTCATTCCCATCATTGCATGACCCGTGGATATATAAACATGATCATATTTATCGGTTTTTCCAACATAAGGCAAGCCGTCGGGCGAACAAGGTCGTAACCCTACCCAAACATTCTGTCCTTCCAAGTCCCCCATTGTATATTCAGGAAAATAATTGACAACAGATTTTTTCAATGCTGATACTTTAGCGAGTGTAACTGATTTATCGCGACCCACAATTTCCATTGTGCCGCCAAAACGAAGTTTTCCCATCATGGGCGTCATCGATACTTTTGCCTCGGCCAGAAGGGCACAAATCTGTGGTAATTCCCGGGGATTCTGTAGCGTGATACTATAACCTTTACCCGCTTGCATGGGTATTGCCAGCCCCAGGTTGTTTGCCAGAGACGGAGTCCAGGCTCCTGTACATAATACAATGTGGGTGCCTTCAACCTTTTGTTGATCCTCGGCAAAAGCGACAATTTCACCATCCTTTTCTTCTGTGATATCAACAATTTTTGTATTGAAAACAAACTGAACGCCCCGCTTACGGAGAAGCGTTTTAAGCTGATTCATCAATGATCCGGGATGTAAATGGGAATCTTTCGGATAATACACTGCACCGATAATATCCATCTGAATATCAGGCTCCATTTGGCGGGTTTCCTCGGCAGATAAAATTTCGGCTGGAATTCCCAGTGATCTTGCTTTTTCTGCGGCTTCAGTCTCTTCTTTCAGGCCCTTCTCCGTCTTGCAAAGCATAAAAAGGCCATTTCGCTGAAATCCAAAATCCAGCCCCTCGCTTCTT
>DASQZL010000040.1:0-18695 GCA_035638715.1 Balneolaceae bacterium | reverse complement strand
GCTGCCGGCGGAGCCATTTTAAATGCCGAGTTATTGGCTAAAAAAGGCTATTTAGCGTAAGATAATCAATAAAAATTCAATGATATAAGGTAGTCCATTTATAGGATGGACTACATTTTCTATCAATCAGGTGAAGCCACCCCCCGGCTATTTCAAACGTGGATGCATATCGCAGATGGGAAAATACCTCCATGTAACTCTCGGCTTCTTTGGGCCCCCACCGAAGTGTTTGGACACGAAGTAGAATAGCTCTGTGAAATAGCTTCTTTCACAGTCCGGCAGCAGGACTAATAGAACTCATGTTAATAAGCTTTTATTCATCTTCATCCATCTGGTTCAACTTATATTCGGAGTGATGCATCCGCGCCTTTGAAATAAGATCCTGCGCATCTTTACGGTCCTTACGTTTGATTTTGAGCGTGCACGTGCCCACTTCCGTACCAGGAATCTCCTCAAAAACCTTCATTGAGTCACCTTCCAGTACAATTTTTGCCCCAAACCAGCCTTTATCAAACTGTATCGACTCAAGATCCCCGTAAGAAATCCGAACGGTTTTCACTCCGGATTTATACATACCGACAAAAGCATCCGTCACTTCAAATTCAAACTCAAGTCCCTGTTCCCACAATTTGAGTAGCCCTTCTGCCTTTTTTAAACCGTGATCAACCTCTGAAATCTCGAATGGCACCGCGCCGCCTGTATTAAAACTCATAGAATTTGTATTAAATGAACCGTTTTTGATTTCATGTGATAATTTTACAAAAAAATAAGGATTTTTCTGTAAGGAATTGCCTTTATGATTGTCTACTTAGTAAATATAACGATCACAGCAATTCTTTTTGCATGCATAAAAAATTTTCGGGGCTACTAATCATACTCTGGGTATTTGGCAGTTTAAACAGCTACGCACAATCGATCAATTTTCAGGATGGGTTTGAAGACGGAAATTTTACCGCGAATCCTGCCTGGCAGGGTGATACGACAGATTATGCCGTAATCAACGGCTCTCCCAATCATCTTTTGCAGCTGCAGGGAGACGCCAAAAACGGCGGTGTATCCTATTTAAGCACGCCGTCAACCGAAATTAACGGTTCATGGGAATTCTATATCAACCTGCAATTTTCGCCCTCCGGCAGCAATTATGCGGATGTTTTTGTAATGAGCAACATTGCCAATCTTGACAGCACCATGAACGGCTACGCAGTGCAGGCCGGCGAGCGCGGCAGCGGCGATGTTTTTCGTCTCGTGCGTTTTGATCATGGTCAAAAAGATGCCACTGTACTTTCCGGCACTACCAATATCAGCAGCGGCGGTAAGTTTCGGGTGAAAGTTACCCGGCAGCCCGGTGGCCAATGGACCTTGCAGGTCGGCAAGGGTTACGCCGGTCCGCTGAAGCAGGAGGGTGAGCCGGCAACCGACAGCACCTATCAATCGACGCGATTTTTCGGCGTCCGATCGACCTACACATCCTCACGCGCCGATAAATTCTACTATGATTTCAAGATTGATCTGCCTCCTTTCGCAATCACCGGCGCTTCAGCCCGGGGTGATATGGTTGATGTAACTTTTAACCGTCCATATGATTCGACTGCCGTATCACCCGGTGATTTTTCCATCGATCAAGGGCTCGGCAGCCCCGCTTCAGTAAGTTTCCCCTCTCCGACCGTAGTTCAACTGCATTATCCCGCCCCGCTGGATTCAAAAAAATACACCGTTAAAGTGCAAAATTTGAAGGATGAAAATGGAAAAATTATTAGCAATAATGATTCAGCTTCATTTATTGTCTTTGGCAAATATTCCGACGGTGATGTCAATATCAGCGAATTTATGTATGACCCGCCCACCGGACAATCGGAATATGTAGAGCTGAAAAATCTATCCGGAAAATATCTGAATTTGCACGATTGGAAACTGAGCGATAATGCCGATACGGTCACCATTTCCTATGGTGAGTCGATCCTGCGTCCGGATTCTTTCCTCGTCATTTCCTCGGATACCTCCGCCCTGTTCCGGGTTTACGGATCGCGTCCCTATCTCCAGCCGCCAAAAGTACCCGCCCTGAACAATGACGGAGACGTGATTAAAATTCTCACCGGCAAAAATAATTTGGTAGATTCCCTAAAGTATACACCCGACTGGGGCGGATCGCATGTGGCACTCGAGCGCCGGTCGGATGTTGCACCTACCGTTTACAAGGAAAATTTTGGCAATTCTCCAGACCCACTGGGCGGAACTCCGGGATTACCGAATGAGGTTGCTGAAGATGATACGCCTCCGGCCCTGCAAAATCTTATTATCAAAAATAAACAAACGCTGACTCTCATTTTTTCAGAACGATTAAAAACCAGCTCCGCCGAAAATGCCGATAATTATTATCTCAATAACGGCATCAGCGTGAATACAGCCACGCAAATTACCGCTGATTCTGTGCAGTTGAAACTAAGCAAAGCGCTCCAGAACGGCAGGACCTATCAAATCACCGTTGAAAACGAACAGGATATTTTTGGCAATAAAGCAGCCTCAATCGATTCATCATTCATATATTACCATATATCACCGCCCGATTCAGGTGATGTCTTCATCAATGAATTTATGTACGATCCGCCCGACAGTAGTTCGGAGTATGTTGAGTTGAAAAATCCGACTTCAAAATCATTTGATTTGCAGGGCTGGACTATCAGCGACAACACCGGGCGGCGCCGCATCATCACGGATAAAACGTTCATTCTTCCGCCTGACAGTTTCGTGGTACTGGCCCCGGATGAAAGTCTGCGTGCTTATAAATCCAATATTGCACTTATTTCAATGGGATCCGATTTTCCCTCCCTGAATAATGGAGGTGATCAAATTATCCTGCGTGATTCAAGCGGCATCCGACTGGATTCGCTGAGCTATACAAGCGACTGGGGCGGTAAAAAAGTCGCACTTGAACGCAGAACGACAACTGTTCCGCCATTCAAAGCAAATTTCGGCGATGCTCCCAATGGTTTCGGTACGCCCGGATCCACGAACCAGATCCCGCCGGATAAAACGCCGCCTCATTTAACCAATTTTTCCGTTCTGAATAGCAAAAAATTGCAGTTTATATTTAATGAGGGTCTGCAGATTCAATCGGCCACTAACAAAAATAATTATCAGATTACGGGCGGCGTGAATATACATTTGGCAACACTTGCCGGAGACGACACGGTGCGTGTTCAACTTGCTCATTCACTCAAAAACAACAGTCGCTACGAAGTAAAAATCACTGGCATCAAAGATCGCTTCGGGAATGCGATGACTCGCCGTGACACGAGCTTTACCTTTTACAAAATATCGCCGGCCGACTCGGGTGATGTTTTTATCAATGAATTCAGCTACGATCCGCCGGATGGTTCAACGGAATACGTAGAACTCTATAACCATTCATCCAAATCGCTCAATTTAAAAAACTGGACTATCAACGATAATACAGGTGACAGGCATATTATTTCGGATAGCAAAGTGATCATTCCGCCCGACAGTTTTGCTGTTCTGGCACCGGACCAAACGCTGCTCAAAAAATTTCCTGATATCAATCTCGTGACGCTGGGAAGCAGATTCCCATCACTAAATAACGGGGGTGATAATATTGTCATCCGGCGGCCTGATGGTGTGCTTCTGGATTCTTTGACCTACACCAAAGCGTTCGGCGGAAATGGAATGGCCTTGGAGCGACGGACAATATCCGCTCCGCCGGTTGAGGCAAATTTTGGTGACGCTCCCAATGGTTTTGGCACGCCCGGCTCACCCAATCAGATTACTCCGGATACCCAGCCACCGGTTTTTCAAAGTCTTAAAATTCTTAACAGCACGACTTTTCAACTGCTATTTTCTAAAAATATTACGGGGAAAGCTACACTTAATTCCGCTAATTATACCATTTATCCAGCGCGTCATATCCGACTTATATCAGCCGTAAACGATACTGTGACGCTTTTTTTATCGAAAAAACTGCAATCCGGCCAAACCTACAATGTTACCGTGCAGGGGGTTCATGATATTTTTGGTAATACTGTAAAAAAAACAGCGAAAAGTCAGAAATTCGTGAAAATTTCACCTGTGAAGCCCCGGGATGTCGTTATCAATGAAATTCTATATGACGACCGGAAAACAGTTTTCCCGGAATTTATTGAACTATATAATCGAACAAAAAGAAATTACGATCTTTCGGGCTGGGAGATTGGAAATGCCAAAAAGGCGGCTTCGATTCCACACGGTACCATACTGCAGGCGAACAATTACCTGGTACTGACCGGTAATCGCTCCCTTGCCGATAAATTAAATAGCGCAATTTATGTCCCCGGATTTCCCACTCTCCGTAATGATTCGGATGCCGTCTATATCCGCAACAGCAAAGGCACAACAGTTGATTCTCTTTTTTACTCATCCGAATTCGGCGGTCACGCCGATGGCAAATCTGCAGAACGCAAAGACCCGCGAGACGCCTCGAACGATCCTTCCAATTTCGCTTCGAGCACGGCAGCAAAAGGTGCAACACCCGGCACAAAAAATGCTGTTTATCAGCCTGATAAATCTCCTCCGTCTGTTACATTTGCGCACCTGCTTCCCGATGGAAATATTGAAGCCCGGTTCAGTGAATTCATTACACTGAACGACAGTACACTGTTCACCCTGAATGGTCGGCAGCTGTCGGTCAAATCATTTAAGCCGTCCCAGGCCAATACTATTAGGCTGCAGGCGGCATCAGCCGTTACCTCAAACCAAAAACTAAGGCTGTCGGCCCGCCATCTTGAGGATGTACGCGGCAATATAAGGTTGTCCACGCAGGTTCCTGTTGCCCGGAAACTGCTGCCAGGCCAAGTCGTCATTAATGAAATTATGTACGATCCAATAAGCAATTCAAATGATAATAAGCCGGATCAAAGCGAATATGTTGAACTGTACAACACAAAAAATTACGCTATTTCGCTGGAGGGAATCAGTCTGCATGATGCACCCGACGAAAATGGCGATGTTCGCACACTCAACCCGGTTAGTACCCGGCAAAAATATATCCCTGCCCGGAGTACCGCGCTGATTTACGCGGATGAAGCTTCAACCTTTCAAAAGAGTCGGCTTGCCCGGTTTTTTCATTTGAAAAATGAACCTTCGAACATCATTTTCCGTGTTAACAGAAAAACATTAAGCCTGGCTTCCAGTGGAGATGCCGTTTATTTAGCAGATAAAAATGGTACGACGATCGATTCCGTTTATTACGATAAAAGCTGGCAAAATCCCAACCTGGCCGATACCAAAGGCATTTCGCTTGAACGTATCAACCCGGAAGGACCAGGCAATCAGTCTTCGAATTGGGGCTCCAGCACGGCTAAACTCGGTGGTACCCCCGGCCGGCAAAACTCCTTGTATCAAATACCGAAAAAAAAGGCACACTCAAAAATTGGGATCAGTTTCTCTCCCAACCCGTTTTCTCCGGACGGTGACGGTAAAGATGACCGGCTTTTTATAAACTATAAACTGGATCACCCGAATTATCTCATCACCGTGCAAATTTACGATCGTTACGGGCGAAAAATTCGCCGGCTGGCCAACGATCAACCGGCGCCAATAGAGGGCTCTCTCGTATGGGATGGCTTAAAAGATGACGGCAGCCGCAATCGAATTGGCATTTATATCGTTGTATTTAAAGCATACGACAGTACGACCGGCGCCAAGAAAGTCTTCAAAAAAACCGTAGTACTGGCACGACGGCTGCATTAAAATTATGAATGAGGAATTAAGAATTAGGAATAAAGAATTAAGAATTTGAGCTTTTTTCGTTATTATTGATTGCGCTGATTATATTAATTCAATATTCAAATGAACACCCTAAAAGCACCTATAGGTATTTTTGATTCGGGCGTGGGCGGTCTCACAGTAATGAAAAAAATCGTCCGTAAATTACCGTCTTATGATTATCTGTACCTGGGTGATAATGCACGAACGCCCTATGGCACGCGCTCCTTCGAAACCATATATCATTACACGCTGGATTGTGTGAAATACCTGTTCTCGCAAAACTGCCACCTGATTATCCTGGCCTGCAACACCGCATCGGCCGAAGCCCTGCGTACGATTCAGCAACGTGATTTACCAAAAATTGACCCAGGGAAACGAGTTCTGGGAGTCATCCGGCCAACGGCTGAAGTCATCGGCCTTCATACCCAAACCGGACATGTGGGCGTCCTCGGTACTTCCGGAACGGTAAATTCGCGTTCTTATGTGATGGAGATTGCCAAACAATTTCCTGAGTTAAACATCCACCAGGAAGCCTGCCCCATGTGGGTGCCGCTGGTTGAAAATGGTGAATACGACAAGCCTGGTGCCGATTATTTTGTCAGGCAGCACATTCAAAATATTCGGAAAAAATCGAACGAGATTGATGCTCTGCTGCTTGCCTGTACCCATTTTCCGCTGCTAATTCCAAAAATTCGGGCGTTCACGGGTCAGAAGACGACCTTATTGAGTCAGGGGAACATTGTAGCCGACAGTCTTGCCGATTACCTGGAACGACATCCGGAAATAGATGAAAAATGTTCTAAAGGCGGAAAACGTAGATTTCTTACGACGGATTCCACTGAACAGTTTGACAAGCATGCCAAAACGTTTTTTGGCAGGAAAGTACGTTCAGAATTTGTTGAGATTTAGCTTGTGCCAAATAAACGCCAGCCCAAGGTGCAAATTTGTGGCGGTGTGGGGTAATTATTCAAGATGCAAAAGGAACACCGGATGGGATGGAAAAAGATAATCCCGGCTCCGCAACGAAGACTTTTAGGTTTGTACTGCACACGATGCCTGCCTGCGCCGGGCTGCATTCTCAGGATAACGCATACAAGGCAATAGAAAGGGCGACGGCTGCATTCAGGCTCTCAACTTCTTCATTATTTGCCGAAGGAATTTGCACCCGGCTTCGCTTCGGATTCATCAGCAATTCATTTACTCCGTGCGCCTCATTGCCGATTATTACAATCGTTTTATCTTTCGCTTTTATATTTTTAAGTGATTCGGCCCCTGCCCCGGCATCCAACAGTAGCGCGCGCCATCCCTGTTCTTCAAAAACGGGCAGCATTTCTATTAAATTTCCGTTTGCATGTGGAATCACCCCGGTTGATCCTGCAGTAGCCCGCACAACCTTGGGATGATACAGATCAACAGTCCCCTTTCCGGATAATATTGCTTCACCCCCAAACCAGACGGCAGTTCGAACGATCGTCCCGAGATTGCCCGGATCCCGGATAGCATCGGTGGCAACAATCAGCCCGTTTTTCTGCGCTAATATTTTCAGCTGTGCTCCATCCGGCATGCCGCAGAGAGCTATCACGCCCTGGGGATGATCGGTATCACTCACCGCTGTGAAATCATCTCTGGCTACGATCGATGAATCAATATGCCGGCTTTGTCCTTGCCAGAAATCTTGCTGCCAGTAGGTTTGAGACTCATCAAAAAAAAGTGCTTCAACTTCGCACTGCTTGTTCTCAATAATCTGCTTAACAGCGCGATCACCTTCGGCCAGAAATAATTTTTCCCGATTTCGATATTTTTTCTTATTCAGCTTCCGAAGCAGTGTTAATTTCCGGTTAGATATATTTTTCAATGCTGACCTGTTTGATTAAAGCTCATGATCCAAAATGACGGCTCAAAATTTATGGAATAATGCATGTTAAATGCTATCAACGTTTCTTATCTTTCGTTATAAATCTACAGTAATCAAGATAAAACTTATTCATGGAATTTCTTAAAAACTTAGGAATTGAAGGAACAAATTACGGTACCAGTACGGGCAAAGAAGACTGGAGTACAAATGAGGGAGAAACGCTTTCGAGCACAACGCCGGTTGACGGTTCGCAAATTGCAAACACCACTTTAACAACTCGTGATGATTATGACAAAGTCGTCAACACAGCTCAGGAAGCATTCAAAGAATGGCGGATGACCCCGGCTCCCAACCGTGGCGAAATTGTACGCCAAATAGGTCTTAAACTTCGAAAGAATAAAGAAGACCTCGGAAAACTTGTTTCCTACGAGATGGGTAAAATATATGAGGAGGGGCTTGGTGAAGTACAGGAAATGATTGATATTTGCGATTTTGCGGTCGGCCAATCACGCCAGCTTTACGGTAAAACGATGCATTCTGAACGCCCAAAGCACCGGATGTACGAGCAATGGCACCCCTTAGGTATTTGCGGGATTATAACGGCTTTTAATTTTCCTGTCGCTGTGTATAGCTGGAATGCCATGATAGCAGCGGTGTGCGGAGATGTTGTGATCTGGAAAGCCTCGGAAAAAACGCCTCTTTGCAGTATTGCCGTACAAAATATTATCAGCAAAGTTTTGAAAGAAAACGATGTACCAGAGGGAATTTTTAACCTGGTAACCGGCGGCCGTGATACCGGTAAATGGATGGCTGAAGATGAACGTATTCCCCTTATTTCAGCGACCGGTTCAATCCGCATGGGAAAAGAAGTAGCCCAAACGGTGGGTGCGCGCCTTGGCAAAACAATCCTGGAACTGGGAGGAAATAATGCCATTATTATCACCGAAAATGCTGACATCGAGATGGCCGTTCGTGCTACAGCTTTTGGCTCCGTGGGAACCTGCGGGCAGCGGTGCACCACCACGCGCCGGCTGATTGTACAGGAATCGGTTTTTGAACAGGTAAAAGACCGACTCATCGAAATATACAAGGAAGTCAATATTGGTAATCCATTAGATGAACATACACTCGTTGGCCCCATGATTGACAAGGAAGCGGTAGAAAATATGCAACAAGCGCTTCAAGAAGTTGAAGAAGCCGGCGGTGAAGTTATATATGGCGGTGACCGCGTGGAAAAACAGAAACTGGGAGGAGGTCATTATGTACGTCCGGCAATTGTCCTTGCTCAGAATAATTATGACATCGTTCAGGAAGAAACCTTCGCTCCGATTTTGTATCTCATTAAGTATGAAGAGCTTGATGATGCCATTGCCATGCATAATGATGTGCGACAAGGACTTAGCTCTGGAATCTTCACCTTGAATTTACGTGAGGCCGAGCAATTTTTAAGTGCTGCAGGCTCTGATTGTGGAATTGCCAATATAAATGCAGGTACCAGCGGCGCTGAAATCGGGGGAGCCTTCGGCGGTGAAAAAGAAACCGGCGGCGGACGTGAATCCGGATCAGATGCCTGGAAAGCCTATATGCGCCGACAGACAAATACCATCAACTGGGGGGATAAACTGCCTCTGGCTCAGGGAATTGAGTTCGATGTGTGATATCGAAAGCTCAGAGCTGGATTCTGGAATTTTAGCTACTACTCAGCGTAATTTTTTACTGTAAGTAATGTTTATAGTATGGTAAATGAAAGACCGGCTGATAAAACTTCTTTAATCTGAAGCTTTTTACTAAAATTGTCGTTATAAACGGCTTCAAAATTGAAAGTCATATTAAGATAAGAGTTAATCTTACCAACAATTTCATTTACAAACGTTACATCAGTGTGCCGAATAGCTCTGTTCACATTTGTAAAGGTTAAGATATGGCTTTGCATTTTAACATTTTTCAACACATTCTTTTCAAAACCGAGACGAATAGAATACCCGGGCTCTAACCTGAAATTATTTCCCGGAGCTAAACTATATAAAGTGGTAAGTGAATCATTTTTAACAATCGTTTCTTTTAACCCAATACCGGCATCAGCTGTAAAATAATCCGTAGGGACATAACCAATACCAACCACCTGACTAATATAGGCAGGCGACATAAAGCTGGATATTAATTTGGGATTTGAAGGATCACTATAATCAAATCCCTGATCGAATTGTGTATTAACATTTACATTACCAAACGTATTCCAGCGTCCGTTTTTAAATCGATAGCTTACCTTATTATTAAGAGCAATACGATCATCGGTTTTGCGCCCTCCTTCATTAGCCAAATGGGCCCTTCCATATCTTAAATTCGTCGCAAGAGCGTAGCTAAATCTATTCTTTCTGAATTGGGCATTAAAATATGTTGAGGCTGTTCCACTGACTGAATTCACCCCTCCCTGGCTCCAGTTACTATATGAAGCCTGTGAACCATGTAAACTGCCTACCCAATTAACGCTCCAGCCTTTGAGTGTGTCGCTAACCACAATCATATTTTTTATATGAGAGATAACATCTGCGTTGATTTGCTTATGGCGTTTTACCTGATTGCTTACTTCAATTGCTTTTTGAGCATGAAGAAATGTAGCAGAAGTAAAAAAAAACCACCCAAAGATAGCTACAAATTTAAAGGCCCTGCTCATGCTTATTCTGTCAAAATCGTTAAATTTACCGGCGAACTATTTCAATATAAATATACTCTAAAAAAGGACGTATGTAAATAGCCAATCAACTCTTTTGCTTAGTTAACGTAACCCGTTCCGGTAAATTCTTCTCAAGATGAAGTTGTACATGTTCATTGAGCTTGGTGGGTAAATTTAGACCTGTAAAAGTGGCTTCAACAGGTAGTAAACGATGGCCCCGATCCACTAATACAACGGTCCGCAGAAATTCGGGAGTGAACTGATCCAAAATTTTATTGCTTGCCTTGAACATCGTACGACCCGAGAAAATAACATCATCGACGAGTGCAATATATTCATATTCATCTCTCAAACCATTCGAATTATTTTCGGGATTTGAGACAGAAAAAATATGAATTGGACTCGCAGTTATATGTTCTAAATACCCCTTTAAAAGCCTGGCAACGGCAAATCCCCGTGTTTTAATTCCCGCAATTAAAATGGGGGTTTCTCCGGGATGATCTTCAGCAATTTGATAAGCCATGCGCTCAACGGATCGCCGGATGCGGTCATGACTCATTAACAATATTGAATTTTCATCCGCTTGGTTTTTATTCATCCTCACCTCTGAAATGATTAATGCTTTAAAGGTTCAAAATTGTTAAAATAGTAATTTCCTCATACATTCACTAAAACCATTATAACATGTCATCAAGCCTATGAAAAAACCTGCACAATATCATGAAAAATTACTGCATTGGTTATGGAAAAACAGGTACCTGTCTTCAAGAAATCTACACACGACAAACCACGAAGAAGTAAATATTCATCATCCCGGTTATTCAAATCAGGCGGACGGACCTGATTTTACCAATGCCCGTATTACAATCGGCCCATTAAAATGGCATGGCGATGTTGAAATTCACTGGAAAGCTAAAGACTGGATGAATCATGGCCATCATACCGACCAAAATTTCAACAGGGTTATCCTTCATATTGTCTATGATGATTCGGACATCGTTAACGTGCGGCGTTCTGATCAGACTGAAGTACCAACCCTCTGCATGAAGCCTTTCTTATCCAATTCACTGCAATACTTTTTCAGACATTATCAGCAGCCCCATTTTTTACCCTGTGCCGGTAACCTTTCCACCGTTCCCAGCCAGCTTTTAACTGAACAATTCGGGCATGCCCAGACAAAATACTTTGAACAAAAAGTTGATGATTTTCTTAACTTTTATGATCCCTCGCTTCCATTATCGAAATCCTGGAAACGTGCGCTCATAATTGCGCTCTTCGATGGGTTGGGTATCAGTCATAACCGGGAACCGATGCGGAAATTAGCCCGAAAGCTTTTGAATGATCCGCAAAACATGTCTCCTGTCAACAAACTAATTAAAAAAGCACTGTCATTAGCGGGCGTTCAACCCGAATGTTCGAAAAATCCTTATAAGTGGAAAAGAAAAGGGAGCCGGCCCGCCAATCATCCTGTGAACCGCATTCGTCAGGGCTGTTATATAATGGAATTTATACTAAGTAAATCCATCAAGTGGTGGATACGGTCGGGCATTAAAGAATCATTTAAAACCATGATCCGGCAAATTGAAGTTACACCCGGTATCGGCAATCAACGTTCGGGCGTTCTTTTTGGAACCAAGTGGCTTCCTGCATATTATTTGCTTGGCGACCTTACCGGTATGCAGGGATTAAAAGCGGATGCTACGCAAAGTTGGAAGAAGCATCGGACCAAAATACCCGTATCTATCACAAAGCATTTTCACAAAACGGATATCCCGGCCGAAATCTTTGAAAAAAAACTGGCCACCGTCTATCAATATCGCACTTACTGCGCTCCCCGGCAATGCCAACAATGCAAAATATTTAAACATATAATTTCTTCTTGATTCCAAATCAGTAAATTCATATCATCGACATCACATTAGCGATTGACAGTATTGGCCGGTCGTCTAATTGGCAGGACAGCGGCTTTTGGTGCCGCCAGTGGGGGTTCGAGTCCTCCCCGGCCAACTAAATGAAAGGATGAGAATCAACCCATCCTTTTTTTATTTTAATTTCGAATAAATCGCATCATTGGATACCCCTTTAGCCATATTTGCGGGTCGCAGTAACCTTGCGCTTTCCCGGGCCGTGGCTGAAAAATATGGGACGGAACTTGGTGAAGTCACCATTAAGCCTTTTTCAGACGGGGAGCTATATGTGAAATATGAGCAAAGTATTCGGGGTGAAGATGTGTTTGTCATTCAATCTACGCCCCCGCCGAGCGATACCATCATGGAGCTTTTACTTATGCTCGATGCTGCAAAGCGTGCATCAGCCAAGCGGGTAACGGCGGTAATGCCTTATTTTGGCTATGCCCGTCAGGACCGTAAAGATCAGCCGCGGGTTTCAATCGCTTCGAAACTGATTGCAAATATTTTGAGCGAAGCCGGGGCGGATCGCATATTAACGATGGATCTTCACGCTTCGCAGATTCAGGGATTTTTTGATATTCCGGTTGATCATCTATATGCAAGCCGGCTTTTTATTGATTATTTTCAGGCTCAGCCGATTGATAATTTGTCAGTTGTTGCGCCGGATGTGGGCAGTTTAAAAATGGCACGCTCTTATGCCAAGCAGCTTCACGCTAATTTGGCATTTATCGATAAGCGTCGTCCCAAGGCCAATGTTGCTGAAGTCATGAACATTATCGGTGAAGTTGAAGGAAAAAATATTCTGATGGTTGATGACTTGATAGATACGGCCGGGACGTTAACGAATGCGGCAGCTGCCCTCAAGGATCGGGGGGCTTTGAGCATTATTGCTACCTGTACGCATCCTATTCTGTCCGGACCGGCTTATCAGCGAATAGATGATTCGCCTATTGATGAATTGCTCGTAACAGACACGGTACCGTTGAGCCGGCCTTCTAAAAAAATCAAGGTCCTCAGCGTAGCTTCTATTTTTGCAGAAGCAATACAGCGTATTCATACCAATGATACGATAAGTGCTCTTTTTGACGATTAGCTGGTAATTCTCTCTATCATACGAAACTAAACTTTGACAGCTAAAAACTGTATATTTGAACGCTGAAATTTTAAATCGAAGGTCCGAAAATAAATGATTTTCGGGATTCGGTGATAATATTATAAACGAATACATAATGATTAAACCAGAAATAGTTAAGCTCGAAGGTAGAATCAGAGAAACGGGTCGAAAGGCTGCCGATGCCTTGCGGGATGCGATGCGCGTGCCCGCTGTACTATATGGACCTGAATTAGATGAAAATATATTTTTGTCGGTTGATGAATTGGAAGTTGAAAAAATTCTTTCGGTCAGTAATCGACAGATCATCGAACTGCAGGTTGATGGCAGTACCTATAAAAGCCTTATGAAAGACATTGAATTCCATCCTGTCACTGATCGTCCTATTCATCTTGATCTCTATGCGTTATCTGATGAACACAAGGTTTCTCTCAGTGTTCCGATTAAACTGGAAGGAACTCCTGTTGGTGTTCGTGACGGGGGCGGCCGAATTTTTCAACCAATGCATATCCTGAACATCAAGGTACTTCCCGAGGATATTCCCGGCATATACTCAATTGATATCACCGATCTTGATATAGGTGAAAATCTTCACGTCCGCGACCTTGAACTTGAAGGCATCACACCGCTTGATGATTTGAGTCGTACAATTGTAACTATCAGGCCTCCAAAATCCGAAGAACTGCTCACTTCTGCACTTGTTACGGAAGAGCCCAGTGAAGAAGAAATTGAAGAGGAAGCCGAGGGCGAAGAATTAGCCGAAGGTGAAGAAGCTCCCGAAGAGGCTGGCGAAGAGTCAGATGAAGAAGAGTCAACAGAATAAAGTAAACGGCCTTATCGCTGCACAAGTGCTTTCATGCCACTAATCATTGGATTAGGAAACCCGGGAAAAAAATATGAGCGAAGCCGGCATAATGTCGGCTTCGAACTCGTCGACAAATTGGCGGAGTCATTTTCCGTTGCTTTGAGCGCCGGCAAAGGCCCTTTTACCACGGGCAAGGCTCGGGGCAAAGGAAGCACATTTCGTCTTGTTAAACCCACCACCTATATGAATCACAGCGGCGATGCTGTCCGTCAGGCCATGCAATGGTTTGATGTCTCCCCGGAAGATTGTCTGGTCTGTTATGATGATTTAAATCTTGATACAGGCGTAATCCGATTGAGACCCGGTGGAAGTGCAGGCGGCCATAACGGCGTGCAGGATATCATAAATAAGCTAAAAACGGATCAATTCCCACGCTTGCGTATTGGCATCGGTTCAGATTTTAAATATGGCCGGCAGGTACAATATGTTCTCTCCCCATTTACGGCCGAACAGCGCGAAATTATTGATATCACCATTGAGAGAGCCAAAGATGCCGTTCAGCTTTTTGTCCGTGAAGGCATTGACGCTGCCATGAATAAGTATAATTAGTTTCTGCTGTTCGTCTGATATTTTTTATTTCGTGAGGAGAATTGTGTATTTTACTACCCATTACACAACGCGTACAGACTCCGAAACGGTAATTATGTCATGGATATTTTTAAACTTTTCTACAATCACGATCAACGCCTCGATAAATTAGCCGAACGTAATGGAAGCAAATCCGAACAGGAAGCTGAAAGCTCTCTCCAGGATTTTATGAACCCCACTCCTACTTTTTCAAAGTTTTATTTGACCGGTACGGTCTTAGAGGAAGAAAAATTTGGCCTTAATCAACTAAATAAATACGATCAACTATTATCTAAGTTAGATGGCACTTTTAAGGATCAATTTGTATACTCACCGTCCGGAATTTGCGCCTCACTTTCAGAGGGAGTCAATCGGATGTCTGTGGGGTCCGTGCTAATAATTTCGGGAGAAAAAATAAAAGAACAGGAATTCGATTTTGATCAATTAGAAATTGATGATGATTCCAATGTGGGGCATCGAAAAGATGAAATCCGGGAGCTGCTTTTGGACAATCATCGCGTCTTGTATAAAGAAAAAGCGAAGAATGGTTTTGATCTGCATCTATTCTCAAAAGAAAATATTTACCCCGAGTTGTTTCATCCCCTGCAGAAGTTAGTTGATGATTCCTTCCGTTTTTTCAGCATAAACAGCAAGCGAATGCGGTCGGAACGTCATTTTTATTTTGAAACCTGGACGCTTGACGATCCCCCCCATGGTGCTGAAGAAGTATTTCGGGATACAGTTTTGAGGAGTATAAAGTGAAATGGCAGAAGTAAGAATTGAACGATGATGTTCAGCGTTCAATTTCTCTGAAACTGGCCCATATTTATAATCCGGTGCTGCTGGTGAAGATTTTGAAGCGTTTTATAATTATATTTGCTCAAATTTGCAGCTAATAAACTAAATGAAATCACTTCCTTCATTCTTACTTGGAGGGGATACGTTGCCTTCACCTCAGATTATACGGGATAATAACCTGGCTTCCTACGCCTATGTAACTATCCCAAAAGATCATCAGCATAAAGAAAATTTTAAGCCGGAGTACCTGCGGGCATTAAATCGTCATTATGCTATCAAAAAAGATGTGAGAGAAATTTTAGAGGCTTGGGCGTCTCGGGGAATTGAAGCAATGTTACTTAAAGGATTCTATTTATCGGAATTTATTTATCCGGCTCCGGGGATGCGTTTTCATAGAGATGTGGATGTTCTCATTCATCCCGACGACAAACAAAAAGCCTTTGAAATTGCTCGCAGCCAAGGATGGGAAATCGTAAAGGAGCTGAATAGAAATACCGAACTGGATTATCATGAGGCATTTGTAATATACAATAATAACGGCGGCACCTATATGGAGATTCACCGCCACTTATTTCATAGCAGAAATAAATACCTTCCCCATCGAAAGCAGAAAAAAGTCAGCCGTAAAATTTGGGAAAATGCCAGGGATCATGATTGGGAAGGCATAAAAGTAAAACTGCCTACTCCAGTGGATGCTGCTCTGATCTTAGCCTTACACCGTTTTTGGGGTGATGGTTTTCAGATAGAGCCTCAGGATCCGATTGATCTTCGATTTCTTATTCAAAAAAAGAATGTTACCAAAGAAGAGTTAATTAAGCGCGCTGCATCATTACACTGCAAAAAAACGGTTAAAGCTTTTTTGGAACGCTGTAATCCATGGGACAACCATTTGCAGCTATCAAATCCTACTAAACAACAACTAACAAAATGGAGCTTGCAAATTTTGCCCGAACGAGGTCTTGTATTGTATGAAACTAAACTTTTGAGCCTCTTTAGGATCCCTGCGACTTTGATGGATATCATATTTGTCTTACCTACTGTGGTATGGGTAAGACTAATGCAACGTCGAAGTGCCAATATTCCAAAACTGGTTGCCAGACTTACCCCCAATGAAACATGGCATAAGCAAAAGACCAAAAAGCAATACCCTGAACGCCGCTTGGTACGTGGTGTAAAATGGGCCTTGCGATTATTAGGGCTTAGTAGCCCAGGTCCCTGTCTTTTGCGTTCGTTAGCATTATATAGACTTCTAAGAAAACAGGAAAAACCAGCGAAATTTGTTTGTGGTCTGCGAAAGGTTGACGGTGAAGTAAGAGGGCACGCCTGGGTTGAAATTGATGACTTGGTGCTCCCGGCGTTAAAAGAACCCAATAACAGAAGCAGTTTTAATATTTCGTTCCAATACCCGGATACTTCTTTAAAGAAGTAATTTCAGACTTTACCGTATTAGCCTTTTTAAATATACAGACTGGCTACTTCAATATTTGAAATGAGCTTACCTATGCCCTTTGCCACTTTCTTTTTAGTGTATTCTGTCAAAGGCACTCCTGTAGCTTCCCAAAGAGCGCGCACCGCCTGATGTGGGGGAATCTGCTGCTTCACTGTTGAGGTATTCTCTTCAGCTGCACGTTTAAGTACGAGCACTTGATCGAGCGGCGCAGAGACCGTTCGTTCAATATTCAGTTTATCCCACGGCAACAACATCTTGCCATCAAAATCTTCCTGCCAGTCTATCTCCCTAAATTCACGGGGCAGTTTTTCCCATCCATCCTCCCAAAATCGCAGCCCCTGATCCCAGCCATATAACATCGATGTATGCGGATCGAACCATGAAAAATCTTCTGCCAGTGGAGACATACCGTCCGCCATTGCGTTAACCAACATAGTGCTCTTGCCCATGCCACTTTGGCCTGTAAATGCAGTGGCATTCCCATTTTTAATCACAACGGAAGCATGTAAGGGAAAAAGGTCAGTTGCCCTTAACGATTCCATGAAAGTGATGTATAGGGCAGTAAGCGTTTTTCGCAGATCTTTTTTTTCGTTTAATCCCCAAACAGAAATATTGAATTCATCCGGGCCCATGATAAATTGTATTCCTGAATCTCCTTCCTGAAACCACCATCGGTCCCCGTCCTGATGCCACAAAAATACTTCATCATTAATATCGGGTTCAGTCTCCCGGCGAATACCTTGTCCTAATTCCGGTGCTTCCTTTAACACCTTAAGGGTTGTTTTATAGGATACTTCAGGCAGTGAGTGCTCAGGAAAATGCCAGTTTTTTTCGAACCAACGCTCAAGAAAAACCGGAATGTTGTGAGCGTAAAAAGGTCTTCCCAAAATTAAAAATGAAATATCATTCATTTGATTCACTATTGGAGATTAAAAGACCGGCTTCAGAAAGATTAGAAATAAGGTCATTAACATCCTGCTCGGCAATTTCACTACTTACGTCAAATTTATTTTTAATCAGGGTTACGATCTCCGTGATGCTCGAAGTGGGCAATTCGTTCCAAACCATTCGTCCGGTTTCATTCAAACTGAACATTTCCTGCGTTGCAGGATCAAGCAAAATCAGTTCATCCTCAAGATCGGTTTCGATAATCTCCGGATTTTGTTCATAATCAGCATGTTTATCCATAATATTATTTCCATTTGGATGATTTTAGAGTTGAAGCTAAATCATATTTTGGTTTTAATGATTTTATATATTGTTCATTTCTTAAAATAGATATTCCTACCGGCTCAACAATTCCTGAAGCTTTTTTTCAATAATTATACTTTTTAAAGGACATAAATCTCTCCGTTCGCTTAACGGTTGATAGTCGTGGAGCGATGATAGCAGCCGTTATGCCCCCCCCTTCTATTTTATCGATCTATTCTTTTATAAGTGTTCCAATTTACCATCTGCCGATCTGGCAACTTCGTCCAGTAATAAAAAGGCTTAGCTTTTAAACAGTTTCCAGACAACAACTAACTGCTTTCGCTGTCTGCCGCCATCATCTCCAATGCGAGTTCCCGTCCATAAGGGAATTTTGTAATAAATTCAAGGGCAAAAGTTATTTGCACCCCGCTATTTTCAATTATTGCAAACGTTTATCACAAGCCTGTTCTTTTTAACATAAATTTATATTATTTGCTGCGGCATTGTCAAATATTTT
>DASQZL010000039.1:0-3160 GCA_035638715.1 Balneolaceae bacterium | reverse complement strand
GGTAAATTCATTCACCTGGAAAAAGCCTTCCAGAGAAAAGGAATGGCCAGCAGCTGAGCGAGGACGAGAAAAATGACCATTCCCAAAATATTTATTTCATAGAGCCACCCTGCCGCAGAACTCCCCGCAAACCATGCCAACCCAAAAACACCATTAAATATCCCATAGGCGCGGCCGCGATTCCCGGCGGGAATCATCCGGGCGACCGAAGCTCTCAAAACAGATTCAATCATCCCCATGCCGACGCCCCACAATATCACTCCCAAAATTGTCCATAGTTTACCTCCAAGAAATGCCAGCGGCGCAAAGCCGGCTGTTACAATCACCCCGCCAACAAGAACCGGTCGTTTCCACCGGTCAAAAAGGGTGCCCAGCCCCAGACCCGCAACGGCATCAACAGCCATGGCCATGGCGTACACCAGCGGAATACCCTGATCAGAAAATAAATTGACCTGCTTAAAATGATAGGCCAGCAGCGGAAAATCAGCAAACCCGAGAGCAATCAATCCGATGCCGATTAAATAAAGGATAAAAGAATGGCTGTTTTTTGATTTTTCTCCCTTTTCTTCTTCCGTCTCAAACTGCCGGGGCTGTGGATATTTACTACGCGCAGCTATCAAAACGGCCAGGGAAGCAACCGCTGGTATAAACAATACGGCAAATCCCATCGTATAATTGCCGCCCCAGAAAAAAACGCCGGAAATAATTAACGGTCCGGTTATGGCCCCGATCTGATCCATCGCTTCATGCAAACCAAAGCCTTTTCCATGTCCCGTAACGGCAGTGGCTCGCGAAAGTAATGCATCTCTTGCCGGAGTGCGAATCGCTTTTCCCAATCTTTCCGTGATGATCAGTGCAGCGGCGATCTGCCATACCGGCGCCAGGCCGATAAAAGGAACGACCAGCACATTGACGCCATATCCAATGATAATCAATAACCAATACTTCCGCGTACGATCGGCCAGCCATCCGGTATAGAAACGCAGTCCATAACTGACGAGCTCGCCAAAGCCAGTGACCATACCTACGATTGCGGCATCCGCGCCCAGCACCTGAAGAAAAGGACCGGTAATGCTACGGGCGCTTTCGTATGTCATGTCGGCAAACAGACTCACGACCCCGAGCAAAAGGATAAACCGCAGCGCCTTTTTATAATTATCTGATTTATTTTCGTTCGACATTTCGGCGTCTACACTCTTTTTTGAAACAACGTGAATTTGAAATGAAAGTAACTGATGATTTTTTTTAGTCTTATCAAAATAAGTGTTTAGTATGCTGAATTTATATGAAATAAAATAGTATCGATATGGAAACTATATCTGTAGATAATGAAGAACAAATATGTATACTGTTGCTATTACACAAAGCTGCGCACTTGTGTGCGCAAGCACTGAGAAACGCAGAGAAAATACCTCTGCGAAACTCTGTGGCTACTTTGCTCACTCTGTGAAACCGCTTCTTTCGCAGTTCGGCAATAAGGTTTAGCTCGAACTCAGGTTAAATTAAATACCCGTTCGTTAAAAAGATACTTTTAAAATGAATCCCGATCTTTTAAGCTACAGGCGTAGTCAGATCGTTGTAAATATTATTTCAATCGTTTATAGCAGGAGAAAATCACCGACCATGAATGCCTGAAAATTGATCGACATTCATGATCGCAGGGTGGCTTTTATTCATTTCGGCTGAAGAAATAATTCAAGCGCATCAGAAATATCATTACAAATGATATCCGCATATTTGAGTGCAAGCGAGGCCGCTCCTTCCCCACCGATCACACTAACTCCAAGCGCCGCGGTCTCCAGCATGAGATGGTCATTGACACCATTCCCGATAGCAGCCGTTTTTTCTGCGCCGAGTTTTTGGACAAACTGCCTTTTATATGCCGGCTGATCCTGTTTCGGAATCACGTGAAGCTGAAACGGGCTGTCCTGGAGCTGTTGTTCAGCCGTCCCAAACGTATCAGATGTCAACACAAATACTTCGAGATGATCAGCCAGTTTTTGCATTTGAATCCGAACATTATCCGGCAGCACGCCGTCAAAAGCCAGGGTTCCATTAAAATCCACGGCCAAATATCTAAGGGCATACGTCTGTGAAGTGGAAACGGCTATTTCAATCATTCTTCATTGTAAACTTCATTATACAATTCGATACTATCCTCTATAATTTGCAATGCCACCTCGCGCTGTTGAAAATCATCCACCGACACTTTTTCATTTTCCAGTCTTTTATACTCTTCAAAAAAATGCTCCATCTCCTGAATAAAAGGTTTATTCAGATCATCAACGTCTTGCATGGAATTCACGCTCATGTCATTAGAGGCCACCGCAATAATTTTATCATCTGCTTCGCCGGAATCCAGCATCCGCATCACGCCAATGACATCGGCCTGCACCAGGCAAAGCGGTTCAAAATCAATCTGTGAGAGCACCAGAATATCCAACGGGTCCTGATCTTCACCCAGCGTCTGAGGTATAAATCCATAATTGGCTGGATAATAGAATGAGGAATAAAGAACGCGATCCAGTTTGAGCAACCCACTTTCCTTGTCCAGTTCGTACTTTGCCCGCGTGCCTTTGGGAATTTCGATAATGGTGTTTACAGATTCCGGGGCCTGCTTGCCAACGGTAACTTCGTGCCAGGGATGACTCATCATAATATTTTATCCGCCATTTTGGGGTTCATAGTGAATAACATCCATTTTTTCCATCGTAACAAGACCACCGCAGCCGGCCTTGTCAAATAATTCTTTCAGGGTATCAAGAAAATCGTTGATTTTTTCTTCCGTGTCGACAATTTCTATGACCATCGGCAAGTCCTCGGATAGAGCCACCATTTTACTTTTGTGTATGCGACTGGTAGCCCCAAATGACATCACACCTTTCAACACCGTAGCTCCTGCCAGATCCTGCTTTTTGGCTTCATAGACGATACGCTCATAAAGCGGTTCATGGCCAACCTTATCCATTTCACCGACAAAAATTCGAAGAAGTTTAGAATCAGAATTTTCAACCATAATTAAATAATTTTATCGTGAACAGCTAAGCTGCTTAGATGGACGCATTCATAATAAAACAGACAATGATGAAATTTTTCACTTTTTGATAAAGTAAGAATATCCATAACAACCATTCCGATATTTAAATTTCCGTTTAAAAAG
>DASQZL010000038.1:0-2794 GCA_035638715.1 Balneolaceae bacterium | reverse complement strand
CAGGCTGCCTCTTCATAACCAGTGGTGCCATTAATTTGACCGGCAAAGAAGAGTCCGTCGACTCGTTTAGTCTCCATGCTTCGCTTAATCTGATAAGGCGGAAAGTAATCGTACTCAATAGCATAGCCCGGGCGGAGCATTACGGCATCTTTAAATCCCGGGATGGTACGTAGGGCTTTATACTGTACGTCTTCAGGTAGAGAAGTGGAAAAACCATTCAAATATCGTTCATAAGTATTCCAACCTTCGGGTTCGAGGAATAGTTGGTGCTGATCACGCTCTGAGAAACGATCAATTTTATCTTCTATGCTTGGGCAATAGCGGGGGCCTACTGAATCAATGCGACCATTAAACATGGGGCTTCGATCAAAGCCGGATCGCAAAACATCGTGAACTTTTTCATTTGTATAACAGATCCAGCATGTCAGTTGCTCCTCTCGAGAAGGTAGTTCGTCGGTCATAAAAGAAAACGGAGTAGGATGTTTATCACCATATTGCACATCGAGTGCGTCGTAATTAATGGATCTGCCATCAATGCGAGGCGGGGTACCCGTTTTCAGGCGGCCGACTTCAAAACCAAGGTTCTCCAGTGCTGCTGATATGCCAATTGAGGCACGCTCTCCAGATCGTCCTCCACCAATCTGGTGATCTCCAATATGCATCAGACCGTTTCCAAAAGTACCTGTAGTTAGTATAACTGTATGCGCGCAAAAGGATTGGCCGGTTTTTGTTTTGACCCCCGTAACACGCTTCCCATCCTTATCAGTAAGCACATCAACCACATTGTCTTGCCGAAAAACGAGATTCTCTTTTTTTTCAAGTTCTTCACGCATTTTTGTAGAATACAGCGCGCGGTCACTTTGGCAACGCGGACTCCACATGGCTGGACCCTTACTTGTATTGAGCATCCGAAACTGGACGCCTGATTTATCAGCCACCGTGCCCATCAGACCGCCTAAAGCATCGATTTCACGGGTTAGCTGTCCTTTGGCAATACCACCAACAGCCGGATTGCAAGACATTTTTGCAATGGCGTCTAAATTCATCGTGATCAGCAGTGTTTTAGCGCCCATTTCTGCAGCTGCACCAGCAGCTTCACTTCCGGCATGACCAGCGCCAACAACGATCACATCGTAAGTGGGATAGATTGAATTCATATATTTAAGTAATTGATTTTAATTAACTTACGTAAATTAGAAGGTATAAGTTAACTTATTATATAAAGATAAGCTATTTATAGGAAAAAATATAACGACCTAAAATCAAATATTCTTTTACAGGCTTCTAAAGAGCGAAGAAGGACATATAAACGACTAAACCAGTATTACTTATTGGAGCTATAAGCAGATTTTGGTGTCGATATGTACTATGAATATTCAGACAAAATTAAGTAGATGGGGTTTAGATGGATAGTAAGATATATGCTAAAATTCATTGCTAATATAATTAACTTACTAATATTGATGTTCTTTTAACATCTGCACATTCTATAGAAATGAAGTAATATATATCAGAGGACAATCATAAATACAAGATAATTCATGATTGCCCCTGAATATTTATCACCCTTAATAATTAAAAAGATATAAGTTTTTAAAAATCAGTAAATTAGTGGATATTTATTTTGAAGTTAATACCTTCTTACTTTGGCCATACCCGATACATTACCACGCCATGTGAGTGAACATAGCCACGAATGAGGTCGTCAGTCCGCCGCGTTTTATTCGTCCAAAGATTCTTCTCCTTATAATAATTGGCTTTTTTTAGACCAACGGTTTTAGCTGTAGTAGTCATAAACCTGTTTTTGGAACTGCGATTTAGTAGCAGAACGGCACGGCTCCCATCAGATAAAGGTTTAACCCAAACTTCCTCCTGTCCATTATCCACAGCTTTATGAGCCTCCGCACCTTTTGGATCCTGGTCAATTGCAATAACATTTTTGTTTTCCAAGATTGATTTTGTCTGAGAACTCATATGTCGAAGATCAGTGCCGGCGATTAGTGGCGCTGCAAGCATAGCCCACAAGCTAAAGTGCGCTTTATACTCGGTGGTCGTCATGCCACCATTGCCGACTTCCAGCATGTCCGGATCGTTCCAATGACCGGGACCAGCGTATTTATACAAGCCCACTTGTTGATCAAGAATTCTCATGACACTTTGCCAATTGTCTTGTATATCACCCGTGGTGCGCCAGAGATTTCCAAATTTTGGCGCCCACTGCCAGGGAGCTTTAACGCCCCATTCACAAATGCTGTAGACGATAGGACGACCTGTCGCCTTCAATGCTTTTGCCATGCCCGCATAACGCTTGATGTAGCTAACTCCCTGATTTCCGCAATTATCGAGTTTCAGGTAATCAACACCCCATTTGGCAAACGTTTGGGCATCCTGCTTTTCATGATTTAGGCTTCCGGGGTAGCCAGCACAAGTGTGGGTTCCGGCAGATTCATAAATGCCGAATTTTAGTCCTTTGCTATGAATATAATCTGCAATGGCTTTCATCCCGTCGGGAAATCGTTTGGGATTAGCCATCAGCTGTCCCTTGCTATTTCGATGGTGAGCCAGCCAGGCATCATCAAGAATCAGATATTTATAACCCGCGGCTTTCATTCCATCGGCAACCATATCGTCCGCAACTGCTTTAATTTGTTTTTCATTGATATGGGTATGAAAGGCATTCCAGCTATTCCAGCCCATGGGTGGCGTTTTGGCCAGTCCATTATTAATCGTGGGTACACTGTCATTAAGGCTGCGATATGGATGCGGTGATGAAAGATTGGGATGAGCTGTGGTC
>DASQZL010000037.1:0-22085 GCA_035638715.1 Balneolaceae bacterium | reverse complement strand
CGAGAGCTTGATTTGAAGGTTATGATCGGCTGCATGATTGAAAGCTCAGTCGCCAATGCCGCCGGAGCATTACTCAGTTTGTGGGCAGACTACTGCGATTTAGATGGCCACTTGCTCATAAAAAATGATCCTGCCGGGGGGCTGTCTTTAACGGACGAAAAACGGGTCCGGCTTTCCGGCAAACCCGGGTTGGGCGTTTACCTGCGATGATAGCATCATAAACAAAATTTTCAAATTGCATACTCTATCAACGTTAACCCGGAGATGGGGCAGGAGAGGACAAAACAAGGATCAAAAACGACTGAAACGGGCTTATTTGAGCCAAAGTGTTTAGGCGCCTTGCAGGGATTTTTTCTGGGAGAAGAGCAGCAGATATGCGCCGGCAATCAGGCTAAGCAATACTAAATTTTTGAGCAGAGACATGGCCAGCCCGCCACCAAGATGAAAAGCTCCGAAGCAACCACAGCTTTTAACATCAAATCCTTGTACATAATAATAACTGAGTACACTACTGAATGCGAGAATAAGCAGTAAAGCTGCGCTCAGCGTCCATCGTAATTTTTTGCCCCACAACAACATAATGGCAAGCAACAATTCAATAACGCTGATTACGTGCACAATAATCCCCGTATATTCCACCAGCCAGTAAAATTTCGTTGCCAATAGTTCGACCATATAGCGGGCATCGCCACTGCTGATGAGTTTCCCGATGCCGGACAAGAGGAAAACCAGACCCAGTATAATTCGAATTGTTATTAAGGCGATGCGACGTGATTTTAAAGTCATGAAGAAAAAGTCAAACGGTATGTTAATTTATAACAGGCAAGAATTTTATTATCAGGAATGATAAAATTTAAAATTATGTAATAATTGCAAACAAATATAAACAAGAAGATGGTAAAACCGGAATATTTTCTACTGCTCTGATTATTGTCAATAATGATTTAAGAAGGAATGAAATGAGGTTTGGTTTCGATTTTATAACTTAACATGAATATCGAAATAAAAACGGCGGGATGGAGATAAAAAGAGAGCAAATAAGCATTCTATTGCTATTGCACAAATGCACAAAGCCGCATAGGCACTGAGAAAATACAGAGAATCACAGAGAAGATACCTTTGCGAAACTCTATGGCTTCTGGGCCTGCACGCTGAAGTGTTTTACACGCAGGTATATCGCTCTGTGGAACAGCTTTTTTCACTGCCCGAAAAAAAGGCTTAGATCGAACTTACGTTAACTTACTAAAAATTAAGGATATGAATATTTTAATAACGGGAGGAACAGGATTTATCGGTTCGGAACTTTGCCCGATACTATTGCAACAGGGCCATTACCTTAAGCTGATAACACGAAGCCCCCGGGAACACAAGAATGAGCAGGCCAAAAATCAGCAGTTTATTTCCTGGGATGACGATCTTGTCGCCGCTATGGAGCAGGCAGATGCCATCATCAATCTCGCCGGTGAAAATCTTTTTGGTCAGCGCTGGAGCGAAGATATAAAAAAACGTATCTATTCCAGTCGGATTGAAGGTACCCAAAAATTGGTAGAGGCAGCTAAACAGGCTGAACCGAAACCTGATGTAATGATTTCGGCTTCTGCGGTTGGATATTACGGCGGACGCGGCACGGATGTTTTAACCGAAGATGAACCGCCTGGCAACGATTTTCTGGCCAGAGTTTGTAATGATTGGGAAGATGCCGCCAGGCCCGTTCGGGAAGCAGGCATTCGCCTGGCTATACCGAGAATCGGTATCGTGCTGGAAAGCGATGGGGGCGCGCTTCAGCAAATGATTCCGCCATTTAAATTCTTTGTTGGTGGTCCTATTGGACGCGGCACCCAGTTTTTTCCGTGGATTCATCGCCACGATTTATGCCGCGGACTCATGTTTCCGCTTGAAAATGAGGATTTTGAAGGACCTTATAACCTAAATGCACCCAACCCGGTGACTATGGAAGAATTTGCTTCGGCCATCGGTGACGTTCTGAATCGACCATCGATATTTCGGGTACCTGAATTTCTGTTGAACATGGTCCTTGGCGAAGCGGCCGAACCTATTTTAGAAAGTTTGCGTGTGCAGCCCAGGCGTTTACTCGATGCGGGTTTTGAATTTCAATTCAATTATGTGCGAGAAGCTCTGAGCGAAATTCTTTGAACCCGGGTAAAAGATCATGCCGGCATGATCTAATTTTTTTCCTTCGGGTTTATGGTCCAGCATTCTACACCCTTATCGGTTTGCCCCACAATCTCCTTGAGGCCATCGTTCTGTATGTCGCCAATATTTACCAGGCTTATCCCGGCTTTCGGCAAATCCTTTAACTTCTTACCGCTTGATATCTGCCATCCATATAGGCGACCGTTTTTTGACAGAGCGAGCATGTCTTCCTTGCCATTACCATTAATATCAACAATTTGGGATGACCAGTTGGGAGCACTCGGTTCGCCCATGCTTTTGGTAAGCAATAACCTGCCACGACTGTTAAGCAGGAATACAGAACCATTTTGGCTGGTCGTCAGTATCCTGTTTTTATAGATATAGGGCGACCCGGTAAGTGCACTGCCGGAAATGTTGATGGCACTTATACCTGAATTTGAGTTTTTGTAAACATTCATTGAATCCGGGAACAGGTGTCCATTGCCCATGGCATAGAGGCGGCCGTCCACAGCATTTCCCAATAAGGCGTTTTTAAACTTTATGGGTGAACCTTGTAGTGCTGCGCCGGCAAACAAAGGATAACCCGGGAGTACATCGCCCGCCGGATCCCAGGCATGCACCGTATTGCTGGAATAGGCTACAACGGCCGCCTGTCCCTCAAAATAGCCCGTGAAGGGAGCAGAGTGAATCGGAGCGTTTGTATTAACCGGCCACCCCGATAATGGACGGCCATGTCCGTCGACAACGTGCAACTTACGGTCGGATGTTCCCACAATGGCATCGGGGGTACGATTGTGGTTGATATCTGCCACCGTCAGGGGAGTGGTAATTTTATGGGCAAACGTAAGCGGAAAATTGGGCAGCAGGTTACCTTGTTTGTCCCAGCCATAAATTTTGTTACCTGCAGCGATTAAAATGACATTATTGCCGGTTCCGTACCAATCATAAACCACGGGAGAACCAACCGGTACATCGCTGCCGGTGCTGTATTGTCGTATTATGGTGCCATCCGCCGCCAAGGCATACACCTGGCCGCTTTTTGTGGCAAAAATCACTTCATTATTACGGCTACCCCCGATATTGCCGAAAATCGGAGGGCCGGAAAGCCGGGCACCCCGGGTGTTATAAAACCAGTCTTCCTGATAAGGTTTATAGCTTTTATTACCGCTGAATGTAGAAAGATTGATTGAAAGTTTTTTTCCCGATTTACCAAGTTGAGTAGTGAGCGCCAGGTATTTAAATCTTGAAGTAAAAGCACGAATATATTTGTGATTGGAGATGAGAGGCGTCAAATAAGAATCAAATCCGGGGGCGGTTACAAAAAAGCCACTCAGCTTTTTAGGGAATTTACCCATTAATTTTTGATAGAATGGGTTGTACGCAACAACGTTACGTTGATTATAATCTGATGTTACCCGTTTGGCCAGTCCCTTGCGTTTGGCTATTACCGCTACGCTATCAACGATGTTAATATAGAAACTTTTAAAATTACACAAATCGGATCCCAGCATCTGGCCCAACCCGTGGCTTTGAGTGAAATATACACTGTCTGTTTTGCTCAATAAATTTTGCTGGCTCAGTGTGTCCAGCTGACTTTGAAATTTACCGGGATTATGCAGTTTACGCATATAAAGATACTCGCCCCTTGATTGGAATCCTGAATGCGCAAATAATTCTATGCTAAACTGGCTGGTTAGATCGTTTGCCAACCCGGAAAATACCTTGGGATGCTGCAGAAAATAGGCATCCGTCTTAGTAGTATCAGCCAGTGAATCAGGCATTTTTGAAGATGGGGTGTTCTGAAATACGCCGAAACCTGCAGCATCAGAGGAAATATACTTGCTCATATTCAATTGCGTTGGTGGGTGCGCAAATGTTTTAACAAGAGAACTTTCTTTTTTGGGTTGGAGCTTAAAGGTACCCGAAAGGCTATACTGTTTATCCTTATTTTTGCCGAATTGCCCGATCTTCAAAAGACAAGCCGAAGTTCCTTTAAGACTCTTTTTTACGGTTTGCTGGTATTGAACGCGCCCGATCCGTGACAGCCATTTGTCAAGAGCCGGCGTATTCATAATCATCTTGCCCGGGGTGATTTTAAGATGAGCAAGATCTGCTGCAGGCTGATTGCCCCTGTAAGCCCGGATGGATTGTTCAATGGCCCGGCTTGAAAAGGATAAAAGCAGAAGATTATGAAGCTGAGTAGCAAAAATTTTTCGGCCATTGATCAACAGGTTTAAGATCGTAATTCCGTGAAATTTGTAATGATTCTGCCGATATGTTTTAGCGTATTTTTTGCGTAATTTTTTGGTGAAATTTTTCGGAGCCCGGGCAAGCCAAAGTGCCTGAAGTTTTTGATGCGTACCTGCGAATAAGGCAATACTCTTTATTTTCATCGAGTGGGGAGCAAGTGAATCTATTTTTGCAATGTGGTGTAATGCTGATGCGCTGAAATTTTCAAGATAAGGCTTGTATTTTGCCTTCATCACTGAATCCACCGTTGTTCCCTGTGATGGCACGATTATAAATGCAGTTTCCCGGGGTATGGCTTTTTTCCATTTATAATTCGCAATATGGCTACAGGAATTAAAAAGGAAAATGCAGGTAATGGTGAGAAAAGTTAATACGTAGTAGGAAAACGTTCTCATCAAAATTTTTATAATAAATTAAAAAGCCGCTGTAAGAATAAATATTTTTGGTCTGGAATAAAATATTTTTTGTAATTATAATGAAAGGTAAGAAATATGAATTAATAATTGCATCAAAGTTCTAACTTTGAAAAATTAGTGTAAGCAATAATTGATTCATTCCATCAAGTTAGTAAATCATTTTTTTAAATTTTTATGTAATTGATCGGGTTTTTTAGACGTTTCATAAATAAAAGGGCATCGCTAATGCGCAACGAGCCGTTTCCCGAAAGATTTTAATTTTTTTTTGCAGAAATGGATCAGCACGATCATTATTTCTAATAAGACCAAACGAAGGAACAGGACATCGATTTTGATGTGTAAAAAAACTGTACTTTTTGAATGTTTAAGCTGAGGTGTAAACCGTGTCATTATTAGATATTTTTTTCGGTGTATTACTGCTTGTAGTTACCCTGGTTTTAAGCGGGCTGGCTATTGCCACATGCATCCAGGTTTTTCGTCTTCGTAATAAGCGTTTGTGCTGGCGGGCCGGAACGCTGGCAGGATTTCCGCTTTTCGCAACGATCTTTCTGCTCGTAAGTATGGTTCTGCTGGGTGTGATGTGTAAATTTAGCGGAGGTTGGAAAATTACCGCATCTGTACTTTATTTGTTAATTTCTTTCTCTTGGTTTATTGCAAGTTATTTTTCATCGAAACGATATATTACTGATCACGGAATAGTAAAAAATGTTAATGATCCGAGTCAGACGGTTGCCTGGCATCAAATTTATGATTTCTTTGAGCGATCATCCGGGAATCATTGCTCTTATATTTTCATTTATCAAAAGAACAATCACCGACACCCCAAAAAAATGGTGCGTATTCAACTGAAGATACCCGATAAGAAGAATGATGAATTCAAAAATTTGATATCTCATAAATTGGGCCATCGACTAAAATGTTTTGAAGAAGATGCCTTTGATATTAGCGAACTTAATGATTTTTAAATAGATATTGATCTGCTTTGTTTGAATCTGAACGCAAAAAAATACAAGAAGAACGTGTCTTATTAGTTGGCGTATATGGACCGGATACACCCCGGATCGAAGCCAAGATATATCTTGATGAACTTGAACTGCTGGCGCGAACAGCCGGTGGACACGTGGTGGACAAGATTTTACAAAATCGAACCCATCCCGACCCTTCAACCTATATCGGTGAAGGCAAGCTGCGGGAGGTCCGGGGGTACGTAAAAAGTGAAGATATCGAGACCATCATTTTTGATGATGACCTTTCACCCACCCAGGTTCGAAATGTCGAGCAGGAAACCGAGACAAAAGTATTGGATCGCAGTGGCTTGATCTTGGATATTTTTGCCAGCCGTGCCCGTACAGCTGCTGCTAAAACGCAAGTTGAATTGGCTCAACTCGAATATTTGCGTCCGCGGCTTACGCGCTTCTGGACTCACCTCTCGCGCCAGCAGGGGGGAATTGGAACGCGGGGGCCCGGTGAAGCGCAAATTGAAACGGACCGCCGACTGATCGATAAACGTATTTCTACACTGAAGGATAAACTTGAAACCCTGGAAAAACAGCGAAAAACCCAGCGCAAAGGCCGTTCTGATATGATCTGCATCTCGCTGGTAGGCTACACGAATGCCGGGAAATCTACTCTCATGAATACACTGACAGATACGAATGTGCGGGTTGAAGACCGGCTTTTTGCCACCCTTGATTCAACAGTTCGGCGTTTTGAAATCGACAACTATGACGTGCTGCTTTCCGATACGGTGGGTTTTATTCGAAAACTTCCGCACAATCTGATTGAAAGTTTTAAATCAACTCTTGATGAAGTGCGGGAGGCCGATATCCTTTTGCATGTCATCGATATTACGGCTCCGATGTTTCGGGATTATATCAAAGTTGTTGAAGAGACGCTTGAAGATCTTGATATGGGAGACAAGAAAATTTTGAAAGTTTTTAACAAAATTGACCAGCTGGACCCGCAAAAATTAATAGAATTACAAAAAGCCTATCCCGAGGCAACATTTATTTCGGCTGAGCGGGGAATCGGTTTAAATCGTTTGAAGGATGATTGTCAGTCACTTATTGAAGAGGACTTTGTAAAGAAAAAAATGCAAATTCCCCTTTCCAAATACGAAGCTGTCGCTTTTTTACACCGTGTGGCTAATATTTACTCTCAAAATTATGTAAATTCACACGTAGAGATAACATTTAGTATTTCCCGGGAAAACTTTTTGCGTTTGCAGGATATGCTGGATAACCTTGAGGATGAAGATGAATCTGTTGTAGAAAATCAAAATTAGTTATATATCATGCTTGTAGCTGAAGCGCTAAATACCAAAATTCGCGTCCTAAATACGCATGATTTTGTGGGCGAAGCTCTGAAAAAAATGGATGAGTTGCGCGTCAATAAGCTTCCGGTGATAGATCCTTCCACCCATAAAGTCGTGGGGCAAATTAACCGCGAGAAGGTCAGCGATGATGTTGATAAAGAAGATCCAATTTCAGTACTGGATTTGGAAGACCCAGTTGTGATTTTTAATAATCAGCATTTATTTCACGCCATACGGCTTATGCTGCACCATGAAATGAGCTTGTTGCCTGTTGTCGATAAAAATGACATCTGCCTGGGTATCATATTGAAACATCATATGCTTGAATTACTCGGACGCATGCTCAACTTGATGGAATATGGTTCAATAATAACTATCAGGCTGGGGCAGCAGAATTTTACTTTATCCGAAATCGTTCAGCTTATTGAGGCTGAGAATGGTAAGATATTGGGTATCACTGTAGAACCCCCCGATGCCGAACTTGAGGATTACGAGGTATCAATAAAATTAAATTTAAAAGACGTCAGTCGTGTGGCTTCGGCTTTGCGTCGTCATGGTTACAACATATTTACGGAGGTAAAAAGCGAATCGCACAAAATTGATCTTGAAACGCGTGCTGATGAATTTTTACAATATTTAGACATGTAGCGTTGCATTAAGGGCTAAAACTATCTTTTCCTCAAAATTATTACCTTATTTGCGAATGATAAAACATTATTCCTCATAAACACTTCGGAACTCATTTAATCTTATCTTTCGCGCCGAATAATATTTTATACTATAACTTGTTTATGATCATAAATAAATAATAATCTTTAATACTACTTAATGGTTCCTTCTCGAAATTTTGTTGTCTTTTTAATCCTTTGTGCAGCAATTTATTTTCCTTCAAAATTGCAGGCTCAAGGTGTTCAAAAGCCGAATACCGCTTCTTATGATGACGGTATTACTCTTTTTGAGAACGGCTTATTCAAAAAATCAGCCGAAGAGCTGGCGAAGTTTATCAAACATCATCCCCAGAGCAAGTTGGTTGAATCGGCTGCATTTTACCGGGCTCGTGCTGAAGCGCAGTCAGATCCGGTCCATGCCCGTGGTTATTACCGTCAATTTTTGACAGATTATCCCAATACGGTTTTTGCCCAAAAAATCATGATCAGTCTGGCTAAAAAGGAAAGTCAGGCCGGTAATTATGATAAGGCAATTTCGCTTTACCAACAGGCTCTCCACCAAAGCATTACTAATAATCAGGCGGCACGCATTTATTATTGGATGGCTGAGACGGAGGTGAAAAGGAAAAATTATGACAAAGCCCGTTCCTATTACTTGACGCTGGCCAATAATTATCCAAAAACAGACTGGGCTCCTAAAGCTCTCTATAGTCGCGGACGGATTTACCTTAGGGAAGACAAGTTTAAGGCTGCTTCACAGGCATTTAGTTTGCTACAAAAACGGTATCCTAATGATAAAATGACACGACGTATCGGTACGGCGCTGGGAGAGTCGTACTATAAGCAGCAAAAGTATAATCATGCTATAAGTGCATTGAAAAAAAATCTGCCTTATCTGAAAGGAGATCAGCGTCAAAAGGCAATTTTGCTCATTGCGGAGAGCTATAATGCCCTGAATAAATATAAAAAAGCTTCTTCGAGATACCTGCAGTATATCAACTTGACGAAGGGAACAGATAAGGAACGCCTTGCTCATTATGGTTTAGGCTGGTTGTATCATAAACAAAAAATTTATCACTGGGCCGCCCGGGAATTTGGAAAAGCAGCCCAGGGGCAGGACACGCTTGCGCGAAAAGCGCTTTATTTGAAGGCTATAAATGAAAAAATGGGGGGGTATTATAAAAAATCAATAAAGAGCTTTAAGGAGTTCGGCAAGCGTTATAAAGGGGGATTATGGTATGAACATGTCTATTATGAATGGGCCATCACTTCATATCAAATGGGCAATTACGGCGATGCCATCGAGACGTTGTTAAAACTGGTTCGCTCCGGGAAAAAACTCAAAATGAAGGGAAAGATTTATACGCTTCTTGGTCGGGCTTATTTTGCTGATAAAGAATATACACGAGCGTTGCGAGCATATAATGCCGCTGAGAATATGACGAATGTAAAACCGGCGGTAAAAAGAAAAGCCCGGTATCAAAAGGCCTGGCTGCAATATCGGAATCAGGCTTACCAGCCTGCCCAGAAAATATTTGCGGATTTATATCGGCAGGCTCCCAATACAAAAATAGGAAATGAATCATTGTTCTGGGATGCTAATTCCTATTATCATATGCACCAATATAGTACTGCTGCCCAGCTTTTCAGGGAATTCCTCCAAAAAAATCCGAATAATAAATTAACCGGGGCGGCACGCTACTCGCTGGGATGGAGTTATTTTAAAATGGGGCAATATGGTAAAGCCATTCAGCCGTTTAAAGCTTTTCTGAATAATTATAATCCGCCCAAAATTGCACTATTTCCGTATGATACGGATACGCGACTTCGGCTGGGGGATTCCTACTACGCCCTTTCTGACTACAACAAGGCAATACAGATTTACCAAAAATCTGTAGGTGACGATCCGGGCGGGGACTACGCGCTTTTCCAAATTGCCAATTGTTATTACAGATCAAATCGTATCTATCAGGCGGTAAAAACATTTCGACAATTTTTGAAAAAATTCCCAAACAGCAGCTTACGGGAACAGGCCCAGTATAATATCGCTTACGTTTATTTAAATAGCGGAAATTATCAGCAGGCGGTTAAGGAATTTAAAACGGCTATCCGGAAATATCCGGGTACTCAGTGGGCGGCTCGCTCGCAGTACAACATCGGGGATGCCTATTATAACGCCGGTGAATATCAGAAAGCGATTGATGCTTATCAGAAGGTGATGAATAATTATCCGAATAGTCATTATCTGGTTGAAGCTGCCAATGGCATTCAATATGCGCGTCAGGCGGCCAAGAGTGGAAATCCCAAAAAGCGTCCCACGGGCCAGGCTGTAGATACGACCTCTATTCTTAAAAACTTCATTAAGCATAATCCGCATAATACTCGCGCGGCAGATCGCCTGCGCTATCGTCAGGCCGAGAGTTTGGTGCAGTCCGGCGATTATCTGAAAGCTATTAAAAAACTAAAGCAGTATATCAGGGTCAGTAATAATGAACAATTATTGCCTGAAGCATATATTAATCTGGCCGTTTCATATAAACAAACGAGCCATCAATCTGATGCTATCAATGCTTATCAAACGGTTGTAAAGCAGTATTCACATTCTGATGAGGCAGCCAAAGCGCTTGCTGCACTCGGGCAGATGATGTATTCCCAGCGCCAATATCAAAAATCGTATCAGTACTACAAACAGCTGGCTAATAAAGGAAGCGAAAATCGCCTCAAGGCTTACGTTGGCATGGGGAATGCCCAACTTGCAATGAATAAAACGGCAAAGGCAAAATCGAACTATCAATCGGCTCTGAATATAAATTCAGGGTATGATGCAGCGACGGTGGGATTGGCCAGAATTGATATCACGAAAAAAAATTATACCGATGCCGAACAAAAATTACGCCCGGTCGCACAGAAAAATACCAAAGAGCCCGGCGCTGAAGCCCAGTACCTGCTCGGAGTAATCCAGCAACAGCAAAAGAATTATAGTCAGGCGCTGCAGGCTTATTCAAAAGTGCGCACCCTTTACAAAGCATACGATCACTGGGTTGCCCAGGCGATGCTGAAGAGTGGGCAGTGTTATTATCATCAGGGCAACAAGACACAGGGGCGCCGGGTACTGCAGTCGCTGATGAAAAATTATCCACAGAGCACCGAAGCTATGCAGGCCCGGCAGTTAATAAAGCGTAACAAGCAATAATAAAAGTGATATAATTTATGATTTACGCATCGTTCCTTAACGAATTTGCTATATAATTATCTAATTCATCATTGATGTCGAAAGAAATTATTCCTGCAAGGAAGCTTAACGGGAAGCTTAAACTCCCGGCTGATAAATCCATTTCACACCGGTCGGCAATGTTTGCTGCCCTGCACAAAGGCGTATCAAAAATTCAAAATTTTTCAAAAGCGGCTGATCCTCATTCCACGCTGCAGTGCCTGCGCAGGCTGGGGGTTCCTATCCGGCAAGAGGGAAATGAAATCAGAGTTGATGGTGTCGGGCGTGATGGCCTGCAAACGCCGTCAAAACCGCTTGACTGTGGGAATTCCGGGACCACAATGCGGCTTTTGAGTGGTATCGTGGGCGGGGCCGGTATTTCCTGTACTCTTACGGGCGATGCATCGCTTTCCGCCCGAACAATGAAACGGATCATCGATCCGCTGCGAAAAATGGGGGTGCAAATTGAAGCGCGGGAAGATGATTTTGCACCACTTCATCTACAACGCAGCCAACCGGTTCAGGCAATTGATTTTCCCCTGCCTATTGCCAGTGCCCAGCTCAAATCGTGCGTATTGCTGGCCGGACTCTTTGGTGCGGAAGAAACTACGGTAATTGAAACGGAAACGAGCCGTGATCACACAGAACGCCTGCTTCAACTACCTGTGGAACAAACAGACGATAAAAAAATTATCAGAAGCAGCCGAAAATGTGAATTGCCGGCGCAGAGTTACCGTGTGCCGGGTGATTTTTCAGCAGCTGCCTTTTGGTTGACAGCGGGAAGCATTCATCCGAATGCTTCCATTGAACTTCCCGGAGTTGGTCTCAATCCATCCCGCACTGGTGCGTTAAATATTTTAAAAAAAATGGGCGCAAATTGTACCATCAGTAACAAAAATACAGCAGGTTTTGAGCCGGTGGGGGATATCCGGATTTCCTCTTCGTCCTTAAAGCCGGTTGATATTACAGCGAAAATGGTACCTAACTGTATTGATGAAATACCTATTCTCATTATCGCTATGTTGTTTGCCAGAGGCACATCTCATGTACGCGGCGCGCAGGAGTTACGCCATAAAGAAACGGATCGTCTTAATGCAATGGCTGAAATCCTGGACGTAGCCGGTGCTTCATTCGAAGAATATGAAGACGGTTTTACTATTCATGGCGATCCCGATTTTGTTCCAAAGGGGGGGCACTATCACAGCGAAGGCGATCATAGGATTGCCATGTCAGCCGCTGTTCTGGCCCTCATGGCGCGTGATGCTTCTCATGTCACAAAAGCTGATTGTACCCGCATTTCATATCCCTCTTTTTGGCAAGACCTTTCTTTACTGACGAATTGAGCCAGAAGCTACAGTTTTGAACCGTAAAATTGACAAATCCCCGGCAGCCTTGGGTGAATAATGTCAATACGTCAGAAATTTTCCTGCCTGTGTAGCTTGGCATTGTCATTGCAGTATATAAAGTGAATTAAAACGAACAGAAGAATATATGAGTGAATTCACGATTGATGTAGAACGAGAGCTGAACAAATTGAGAAAAGATATTCAAAACGTAGTCGGACGTATTATTCCCGTTGATGAAAAGGGAAGACGTTTCCGACCGGCCTGTGATATCATAGAGAGTGAAGATACTTATAAAATTGTGTTGGATATTCCAGGTCTTTCGAAGAATGAAGTTAATGTTTCGCTCAAGGATTATGTGTTGACCGTTCGTGGTGAACGGGTAAATGAACTTGATGAAGGAGAGGTCTACCGACGTCATGAACGTAGCGACGGTGTTTTTAGCCGTTCATTCGCCTTACCAAAGAATGTGATAACAAGTGACGTTAGTGCCGTGTTTCGCACTGGGGTATTGACGATTTCAATGCCCAAGTCAGGAACACATCATGAAGATTCAACAAATATTCCAATCAATTAAAAAAGAATTTTTGAATCCATTTTAAAGAATTAAAATAATAAACAAAAAATACCGAATATATTATGGGAAAGATAATAGGAATTGATTTAGGAACAACCAACTCCTGCGTAGCCGTCATGGAAGGAAATGAACCGACGGTAATTCAGAATTCTGAAGGCGGACGGACGACCCCTTCAGTCGTTGCATTTTCTAAAGAAGGTGAGCGGTTGGTTGGGGCTCCGGCAAAACGCCAGGCCATTACAAATCCCGAGCATACTATTTCATCGATTAAGCGATTTATGGGGCGTTTTTACAGTGAGGTTGAAGAGGAAGCTAAACAGGCTTCTTATAAGATCGTTAAAGGAGATGACGATACCGCACGTGTCCAGATTGACGACCGAAAATACGCTCCTCAGGAGATTTCGGCTATGGTTCTGCAAAAGATGAAGCAGACAGCCGAGGAATATCTGGGTGAAGACGTTACAGATGCCGTTATTACCGTCCCTGCATACTTTAATGATGCACAGCGAAAGGCAACGCAGGAAGCCGGTGACATTGCCGGGCTCAACGTTAAACGTATTATTAATGAGCCAACAGCAGCTTCACTTGCCTACGGACTGGATAAGAAAGACGAGGATCAAACGATCGTTGTTTATGACCTCGGCGGAGGAACGTTCGATGTATCAATCCTTGAACTTGGTGACGGCGTCTTTGAAGTTCAGTCAACCAGTGGTGATACCCATCTGGGTGGCGATGATTTTGACTCCCGTCTTATTGACTATTTGGCTGATGAATTTAAAAAAGATGAAGGTATTGATCTGCGCGAGGATCCAATGGCAATGCAGCGTCTTAAGGATTCAGCGGAGAAGGCTAAAATAGAGTTGTCCAATACGCAAAAAACGAATGTAAATCTGCCATTTATCACTGCAACGGATTCTGGTCCGAAACATTTAAATGTGGATATAACGAGGGCCAAATTTGAGCAATTGATTGATGATTTAGTGCAAAAAACAGTAGGTCCGTGCAAAAAAGCTATGGACGATGCAGGTATTTCCAAGAATGAGGTTGATCAGGTAATTCTGGTCGGTGGCTCTACGCGAATTCCGAAAATTCAGGAAGTCGTCAAGGATTTCTTCGGCAAAGATCCAAGCAAAGGAGTGAACCCGGATGAAGTTGTCGCCGTTGGTGCGGCAATCCAGGGCGGCGTAATGAGCGGTGATGTCGATGACGTTGTATTGCTTGATGTTACCCCGCTGTCGTTGGGAATCGAGACGCTTGGTGGTGTATCAACTCAGCTCATCGAAGCGAATACCACTATTCCCACCAGTAAAACGGAAACATTCTCTACGGCTGCGGATAATCAGACCAGTGTTGAAATTCATGTGCTTCAGGGAGAACGAGCCAAAGCACAAGATAACCGAACTCTTGGACGGTTCCATCTCGACGGCATCCCTCCGGCACCACGCGGTGTTCCGCAAATTGAAGTTAACTTTGATATTGATGCGGACGGCGTGCTGAATGTAAGTGCCAAGGATAAGGGCACCGGTAAAGAGCAAAGTATCCGCATTGAATCTTCCTCCGGTCTTTCGGAAGAAGAAATCGAAAAAATGAAAAAAGCAGCTGAAGAACATGCCGAAGAAGATGAACGAATTCGTGAGCGTCAGGAAAAACTGAATGAAGCTGACAGCCTCATCTTCTCAACGCGTAAACAGCTTGATGAGCATGGTGATAAGATATCTGATGATCATAAGCAAAAGATCGAGGATGCCATGAATAAAGTTGACGAGCTCAAGGAAAAAGAAGATATGGACGCCCTCGATGATGCAATGGAGCATCTCAATGAGGTTTGGTCTGAAGCTTCTCAGGAGATCTATAAATCTGCTCAGCAGCAGGCCCAGGCCCAACAACAGCAGCCTGGAAATGGTCAGAAGGCCGAACCGGGCGCACAGGCAGCTGAAGAAGAGGGCTCTGAAGAGGAAGAAGCTGTGGATGCTGACTTCGAAGTTGTTGACGAAGAAGAGGATGAAAAGTAAGTCTAATGAGTCGTGCCACGATTGAGTTCGTGGCACGAGTAACAAATCATCATATTTTATCAAGGCTTCCCTGTTTGGGAAGCCTTTTTTATTGGTTTGACGTTTAATATACATTATATTAATCCAAAGTTTAGAAATGCCGAAAGCTTGAATAGCGAAACTCTTAAAACCGATTTTTTAATTATAGGAAGCGGCGCGGCGGGGTTGAGTGCTGCTTTACATGCAAGTCAATATGGCCGGGTTATCCTGCTTACTAAATCTGGATGGAAAGACAGTAGCAGCTACCATGCGCAGGGGGGGATTGCTGCAGCGCTGCAAAATTACGATTCATTTCAAAGTCATAAACAAGATACGCTTGATGCCGGACGTGACTTTTGTAATGTCGCCGCAGTAGATGTGTTGGTCAAAGAGGGGGCGCGCGAAATTCAGCGATATATTGATTTGGGAATGGAATTTGACCGCAAGAATGGCAGCTGGGACCTCGGTTTGGAAGGAGGGCACTCAAATCGCAGGGTATTACACGCAAATGGAGCAGCTACGGGCAAAGCCCTCGTCAATTTCTTAAGTCATTTGGTAAAAACCAATTCAAACATCACCATTATTGAACATGCATTTGTTTTCAAACTGTTCCATAATGACAATAAAAAGAGTGAAGGAGCTGCTGCTTTTCTATATGATGAAAAGAAAATACTTTCAGTTTTTAGTCCGGTAACCGTCTTAGCCACAGGAGGATACGCCGGTTTGTTCGAGCGAACTACAAATCCGCATACTTCAACGGGAGATGGTTTATGGCTCGGACACAGGGCTGGTGCAACGCTACGTGATTTGGAATTTGTGCAATTCCATCCCACCGCTTTTTATGATGGGGGAGACACATGTTTTTTGATTAGTGAAGCGGTACGCGGAGAGGGAGCATATTTGTATAACCAACGAGGGGAACGTTTTATGGCGAATTTCAAGCAACAGGAACTGGCACCGCGGGATGTTGTGGCGAGAGAAATATTTCATCAGATCCAGAATCAGGACCTTGGCTATGTGTACCTGGATATAAGTCATCTTAATACTGATAAGATCCGTTTGCACTTCCCAAATTTATGTGAAAAAATAGAAAAACAGGGCGTTGATATTGATAATGAGGGTATTCCGGTAGCGCCTGCCGCACACTATTGCATAGGTGGAATTGCTACCGACTTGCACGCGCAGACTTCCGTTGAAGGCCTATATGCCTGTGGTGAAATCGCTGCGACAGGGGCGCACGGGGCAAATCGGTTGGCCAGCAATTCTCTGCTTGAGTGTCTTGTTTTCAGCAAGCGCGCCATAAACCATTCGGCCAACGTTCAAAAGTCGTTATCCGATAAATCTTTCGAATCTGATTTTTCTATTAATGACAAAGCTGTAAATGATTTTAAAGATTTGAAGCAGCGTATTTCTCTTCTTTTAAATCAGTATGTAGGAATTTATCGGAACAAAAGTGGCCTGGAATATGCGCTGGATCAAATTGATGAGTTCGCGCAAAAGGTTTCAGTATCTGACAGTGAGTATTATTCATTGCGATCAAATGGACTTTTACGGGTCGCAAAAATGATAACAAAAGCGGCTCTGAAGCGAGAAGAAAGTCGCGGTGTGCATATGCGCAGTGATTTTCCGGGTACCAGAGGATTTTCTGATCATATTTTTTTCCAAAATTAAGTGTTATGCAATTCGAAAAATCAGGAGAAAAAGTACGTGATGTGATTGAAGAGCTGGTTGATCGGGCATTTGCTGAAGATATAAGGGATGGGGATGTCACGACGGATGCCATTTTTGACAGGAAGGATAGGGCAGAGGCAGTCTGGGAAGCAAAGGCGGATGGTGTTATTGCCGGTCTTGGAGTGGCGGAAAAGATATTTAAAAGATTGGATCACGATTTGCAATGGCAACCGTTTATAACCGACGGTGATTCTGTCGGGGCAGGAGCAGAAATTGTTTCTTTTTCGGGATGTACCCGTGCAATTTTAACAGCTGAGCGAACGGCGTTGAATCTCGTTCAGCGCATGTCGGGCATTGCAACAAAAACGAGCCTATTTGTAAAAAAAATCAAGGAATTTGATGCACAAATACTGGACACAAGAAAGACGGTACCGGGATTGCGTGCGTTAGACAAGTACGCCGTGCGGGCAGGCGGAGGATACAATCACCGGATGGGATTATTTGATATGGCACTTATCAAAGATAACCACATTGCAGCTGCCGGGAGTATCTCAAAGGCCGTACAGAAGGTACGGCAGAGCAACAGGGATCTTAAAATTGAAGTGGAAACAACTTCTTTACAACAGGTTGGGGAGGCGCTATCTGCCGGCGCCGATATTATTATGCTGGATAATATGAATTGCAAACTAATGCGTGAGGCTGTCCATAAAATCGGGAAGCGCGCAGAGACTGAAGCATCGGGGAATGTAAATTTATCAACCGCTGCTGAAATTGCAGACACGGGCGTCGATTATATTTCGGTTGGCGGGCTAACCCATTCTGTAAAAGCATTTGATATTAGTCAAAAATTAATAAATAATAGAAAGTAAGGTTTAATTCAGATTTTCTTATGGAAAAACATAGAATCGAATCAGAAATACAGCGTCTGAAACAGGAACGAAATGCAGTTATTTTGGCTCATAATTATGAGATACCGGATATACAGGATATTGCCGATTTTGTTGGTGATTCGCTGGGACTCTCGCGGCAGGCTGCTGAGACCGAGGCTGATACGATCATCTTTTGCGGAGTCCATTTTATGGCTGAAACAGCTTCTATAATTTCACCGGACAAAACGGTACTTATTCCGGACCTGGATGCCGGGTGTTCCCTTGCTGACAGTATTACCGCCGGGCAACTGCGTGAATGGAAAGCCGAACATCCCGATGCAGTTGTCGTCTCATATATCAATACCACGGCCGCCGTTAAAGCGGAAAGCGATTTTTGCTGTACTTCCTCGAATGCCGTTGATATTGTAGAATCAATCCCCGGGGAACGGGAAATTCTGTTCCTTCCGGATAAATTCCTGGGCACCTATGTTGAAATGATCACCGGACGTGATCTTAACGTCTGGGAAGGAGCCTGTCATGTACATGAGAAAATCGGAGAATTAAATCTTAATGAAAAACAGAAGGAATACCCGGATGCAGAAGTCCTCATTCATCCCGAATGCGGTTGCTCAACCTCCTGTATGATGAAATCGGCTATGTATTTTGACTGTGATGAGGGTCATATTCACTCAACCAGCGGTATGTTAAATCATGCTAAAGAATCTGATGCCGATGAGTTTGTTGTAGCTACTGAAACCGGGATTTTACATCGCATGCGCAAGGAAAATCCCGATAAGAGATTTTATCCCGCGAATGAAAATTCAGTTTGTGAATACATGAAAATGATCACCCTCGAGAAATTATATCATTCATTAAAGAATAATCAGTTTGAAGTGAAAGTGCCCACCGAAGTGGCAGCACGCGCACGCCTTCCTATTGAGAAAATGCTGAATATTACTTAAACCAAGTCATATTATACGCATCTTAAATTTTAGAGATAAAATCGGAACTTTTTGATCCGATTATTATTTTTAATTAATCTAAATAATTGATATCATCAACCCGCATGATTGTCAGAACGCAGAATTAAGCTACAAATTTTTGTTTGATGATAAGTGACATAGCTATCGCAAAACCCATAAAAAAGGGAAAGACAATCGTTGACAATCATCCATGGATAAAATGGATTTTAATGGGATTGGCCGGCGCCCTTGTACTGGGAGTTTTGGTTTGGCAGGCGGTAACGGCTTCGGGCAATCCAAACCCGACGGCTATGGGTATTTCACCCAGCGCTGGAGTTATTTATACCGCAGTACTTGTATATCGGGAAGGATTGGAAGCTATTTTGGTACTATCAGCGGTGGTTGCAGGTCTGGTGCGAACCCAAAAAGTATACTGGAAACCTATTGTGACGGGAAGTGCAGCCGGTACGCTGGCAACCATTGCAACTTGGTTTATCTTAGTTGGAATTTTGACGCTGGTTTCGAGCACCACCTCTGAGATGAATATCCAGGTTGTGACGGGACTCGTTGCTATCGTGGTGTTACTTATTGTAATGAATTGGTTCTTCCACCGGGTTTACTGGACAGGATGGATATCGCATCAAAACAAAAAGAAGAAAAAATATATCGATTCGGTTGAATCGGCTGAGGGTGAAAGACAGGGCGATGTCAAGACAATGGCGTACAAGGGACTTTTTCTGCTCGGATTTGCTTGTATATACAGGGAGGGATTCGAGGTGGACTTGTTTCTGCAGAATGTCCGCCTGCAAATAGGCAGTGAACATGTTTATCTGGGTTGTGCCTTTGCGCTGGTGCTTATTTTGATCACCGGCTATTTTACATTTATTGCACATCAAAAACTGCCATATAAAAGGATGCTCATCTTTACCGGCATTATGCTGGGTTTTGTGCTCGAAATCATGGTAGGCGAGCAAATTCATGAAATGCAGTTGGCCAACTGGATTCCGACGCACACAATTCCAATTCATTTTCCGGCCTGGGCGGGAATGTGGCTTTCGCTCTACAATAACTGGGAAACGATAATTGCCGAAGTTATAGCCTTTGTATTTGTTGTAGGCTCTTATTACGTCGCACAAAATTCAAGAAGGAAGTCAAAATCAAGATCAAGGAGATCAAAAAAGCCGGCGAAATCGCGTAAATCTAAAAAAATGGCGACTGCATCGGCTGGCGATTAATTTAGAAAACAGTCATTGGTGAGGTTTTGATATATAGAGGTCGGAAACTTTTCATTATATTATTTGGGAGGCTTCTGCAATTTTATCTTGACTCCTTTTTAAAAATATACCACTGACGGCCTGTTATCATGAAAATTTTAGGTATTGAATCATCTTGTGATGAAACTGCAGCCGCTGTCTATGCCCGGGGCAATGTGCAATCGAACATAATTGCGTCTCAAACGGTGCATGAGCAATATGGCGGGGTTGTCCCGGAACTGGCTTCCCGGGCTCATCATAAAACGATCTGGGCAACGGTACGGCAGGCGCTTGAGGAGGCCGATTGCGTCATTGAGGATATTGACGCTATTGCTGTAACCCGGGGACCGGGACTTATCGGTTCTTTACTCGTGGGGGTTTGTTTTGCCAAAGGATTGTCGCTCGCGCATAACATACCGCTGGTAGGGGTAAATCATATGGATGCACATATTTATGCTAATTTCATTGAAAATGAGCCCGACTTTCCTCTCATTTCGCTCACTGTCTCCGGCGGACATACACAGCTTGTTTATGTAAAAGATTTTTTTAAACATGAACTCCTGGGACAAACGCGTGATGATGCTGCCGGAGAGGCATTCGACAAGATTGGCAAAATATTGGGGTTGTCCTATCCTGCCGGTCCAATTATTGATGAGAAAGCCACAAAAGGTGACCCCCATTTCCATGATTTTCCCCAGGCGATGCTGGATGGGAATTTGGAATTTAGTTTTTCCGGGCTTAAAACTTCCGTGCTGTATTATCTTCAAAACAAAGAAAATGAAGAAGCTTTTCTTGAAGACCATTTAAATGACATTTGTGCGAGCATATCTTACGCTATCAGCGAAGTATTGATAAAAAAGCTACGTAAAGCAGTCGAACATACACAGGTCGAAACGATCCTGTTGGCAGGCGGTGTGTCGGCAAATTCAATGCTGCGAAAGAAAGCCAAAGCGCTGGCTGAAGAGTTGGATTGTAACCTTTACATCCCGCGGTTGGAGTATTGCACCGACAATGCCGCTATGATTGCCACTACGGCTTCGTTCATGGTTCAGCGGAAAATGTTTTCCGGTCTTGATATGCAGCCATTTGCCAGTCTATGAGGGTATGATAAAAAGAAGGGAAGTGGTGAGATTAAATAATTATTTGAGTCTTTTCAGTTTTAATTATTCACGTCTTGCTTCTTGCTTCTCACGACTGATATTTTTTAGAGGCCTCAACGGCCAGCCTGTCTACGCGATTGTTACGCTCATTATCAGCATGTCCCTTGACCTTTTTCCAGCTAATTTTATGCGGTTCCATTGCCGCAAGCATTTCTTCCCATAAATCTCGGTTTTCAACAGGTTTTTTATTGGCCTTTTTCCAGCCCCGACGAATCCATGCATTAATCCAGTTTTGTTTAAAGGTATTGATAATCAATGCGCTGTCACTGTGAATTTTAACATGACAAGGTTTTTTTAGGGCATTAAGCGATTCAATAACGGCTCTCATTTCCATGCGATTATTGGTGGTATGCGCAGCACCACCTGTTAAAATTTTTTCTTTTCCCCGCCATTGTAACAATGCGGCCCAGCCTCCCGGTCCGGGATTACCACTACAAGCTCCATCAGTGAAAATTATGATCTCGTCTTTCCTGTCTTTAGGCATAAGGCTTATTAATTGGTTTTAGTGCTTCTTTATATTGCTGGGCTTTCTGGGCAACCGCCTTTTTCCAGTCTGCTTTATTTTGACCCGCATAGATGATACTCCGGCTTGAATTGACAAGGGATATACCCTTGTGATTTTTGAGGGAATCGCGCAGTTGCTCAATTGAACCTCCCTGGGCGCCGATTCCCGGGATGAGTAATGCGGCTCGCGAATGATGTTGAATAACCGATGTTATTTTTTGGGGTTTGGTAGCTCCGACAACCATTCCGATATGAGACCTGAATTTTTTATCAAAATCTGCCAGATTTCTGGCGATGTATGATGCCACAGAAGCGTCGTTTTCAATTGGCTTGCTAAGAAAATCTTTAGATCCGGCATTGGAAGTAAGCGTTAAGACAAATACTGCCTTATTAGGGAAGTTTAAAAAGGGCTCAAGAGTTTCAAAGCCCATTAGAGGATTTAGGGTCAGAGCATCAACATCAAAATTTTCAAAATAGGCCCGGGCGTAGTGTTCAGCCGTAGAATGAATATCTCCCCGCTTGCCGTCTGCTATAACAATTTTTCCGTCCGGAATGTAGTCGATAATTTCTTTAAACACCTGAAGGCCCTGAGATCCCAAAGCTTCAAAAAAAGCTAAATTTGGCTTGTAGGCTGCCGCCAAATCAGAGGTATTGTCAATTACCGATTTTAAGAAATAAAGTACCTGATCCTCAGGAGAAGTAT